>NZ_WWCX01000160.1:0-7430 GCF_009857655.1 Duganella vulcania | reverse complement strand
GACCTACCAGCGTCCCGCCGCGCTGTCGGCCGGGAAGGCGGCGGCCACCGGCGCGGCGGGACGCTGGTAGGTCGGCGCCATCGAGCAGGCCGACAGCAGCGCCGCCAGTACGGTTAAGGGCAGGATGGGCTTAATCATAGGTTTCATGCTTCTTATCGTTCAGTTCATGTGCGGCCAGCTTGCGCTGACGTTCGCTGCCCTTGAAGATCTTGCGGATCACGACGAAGAACACCGGCACCAGGAACACCGCCAGCACCGTGGCCGTGATCATCCCGCCCATCACGCCGGTGCCGATGGCGCGCTGGCTGGCCGATCCCGCGCCGGTGGCGATCACCAGCGGCAGCACGCCGAGGATGAAGGCCAGCGACGTCATGATGATCGGCCGGAAGCGCAGGTGCACCGCCTCCAGCGTCGCCTCGATCAGGCCCTTGCCCTGCGCCTGCAGGTCCTTGGCGAATTCGATGATCAGGATGGCGTTCTTGGCCGACAGGCCGATAATCGCGATCAGGCCGACCTTGAAGTACACGTCGTTCGGCAGCCCGCGCATGGTGGCGCCCAGCAGCGCGCCCAGGATCCCGAGCGGCACCACCAGCAGCACCGCCACCGGAATCGATTCGCTTTCATACAGCGCCGCCAGCACCAGGAAGGCGGCCAGCAGCGACAGCGCGAACAGCATCGGCGCCTGCGAGCCGGAGGTCTTTTCTTCCAGCGACTGGCCGGTCCATTCGATGCTGAAGCCGGGCGGCAGCTGCGCCGCCAGGCGTTCCAGTTCGTCCATCGCCTCGCCTGTCGAACGGCCTGGCGCGGCGTCGCCGGTCAGCTTGATGGCGGGGTAGCCGTTGTAGCGCACCAGCTGCACCGGACCTTGTATCCAGTGCGAGGTGGCGAACGAGGAGAACGGCACCATCGTGCCGGAAGCGCTGCGCACGTTGAGTTGCATGATGTCCGCCGGTTGCAAACGGCGCGGCGCGTCGGCCTGCACGATCACGCGCTGCTGGCGCCCGCTGCTGGCGAAGTCGTTGACGTAGGAAGAACCCAGCGCGGTCGACATCATCGAGTTGATGTCGGCGAAGGTCACGCCCAGCGCGTTGGCCTTCTCGCGGTCGATGTCGACCTGCAGCTGCGGCGCGTCCTCCAGCCCTTCAGGACGCAGGCCCTTGAGGATGGCGCTCTTGCCGGCCATGCCGAGCAGCTGGTTGCGCGCGGCGATCAGCGCGTCGTGACCCAGCGCGCTGCGGTCCTGCAGGCGCGCGGTGATGCCGGTGGCGTTACCCAGTTCGCGGATCGGCGGCGGCGACAGCGGGAAGATGATCGCATCCGGAATGCTCGACAACGCGCCGAACGCGCGCTGCGCGATCGCCTGTGCCGATTGTTCCGGCCCGCGTTCCTTCCAGTCCGTCAGCGGGATGAACACTAGGCCGGCGTTCTGGCCATTGCCGGAGAAGCTGAAGCCCGCCACCGCGATGGTGCGCGCCACGCCGGGCTGCTTGCGGAAGTAGGCGTCGGCCTGCGCCAGCACGGCCTGCGTGCGGCTGCTCGAAGCGCCCGCGGGCAGCTGCACGTTGGCGATCAGGTAGCCCTGGTCCTCGTTCGGCAGGAACGACGACGGCAGGCGCGCATACAGCCAGCCGACCACGCCGCAGATCAGCGCGAAGATCACCAGGTAACGGCCGGTGCGCTTGATCATCTTGGCGATCACGCCCTGGTAGCCGGTGGCGGTCACCGCGAAGCGGCGGTTGAACCAGCCGAAGAAGCCTTTCTTCTCGTGGTGATGTCCGGCTTGCACCGGTTTCAGAATGGTGGCGCACAGCGCCGGCGTCAGCGTCAGCGCCATCAGCGCCGAGAACAGCATGGCCGACACCATCGCCAGCGAGAACTGGCGGTAGATCGCGCCGACCGCGCCGCCGAAGAAGGCCATCGGGATGAACACGGCGATCAGCACCAGCGTGATGCCGATGATGGCGCCGGTGATCTGCGTCATCGCCTTGCGGGTGGCGTCGCGCGGCGACAGGCCTTCCTCGCTCATGATGCGTTCGACGTTTTCCACCACCACGATGGCGTCATCGACCAGGATACCGATCGCCAGCACCATGCCGAACATGGTCAGCACGTTGATCGAGAAGCCGAAGATCTGCATCGCCGCGAAGGTGCCCATCAGCGCCACCGGCACCACGATGGTCGGGATCAGCGTGTAGCGGAAGTTCTGCAGGAACAGGTACATCACCAGGAACACCAGCACCACCGCTTCCAGCAGGGTCTTGACCACTTCCTCGATCGAGATCTTGACGAACAGCGAGGTGTCGTAAGGGATGGTGTACTTCACGCCGGGCGGGAAGTACTTGGCCAGTTGGTCCATCTTCGCGCGCACGGCGGTCGCCGTTTGCAGCGCGTTACCGGTCAGCGAGAGCTGCACCGCGATGGCGGAGAACGGCGCGCCGTTCAGGCGCGCGTTGATGGAGAAGCTGGCGCCGCCCATCTCGATGCGCGCCACGTCCTTCAGGCGCACCAGCGATCCGTTGGGATTCGCGCGCAGCACGATCTGGCCGAATTCGGTGGTGGACGACAGCTGGCCGGTGACCACGATGGGCGCGGAGAAGGTCTGCTTGGCGGGGCTGGGCAAGTCGCCCAGCGTGCCGGAGGTGACCTGCGCGTTCTGCGCGCGGATGGCGGCGGTGACGTCGGCCATGTTCATTTTCAGGCCGATCAATTTGGCCGGATCGACCCAGATGCGCATCGCGCGCTCGGTGCCGAACAACTGCGCCTGGCCCACGCCGGGAATGCGCTTGACTTCATTGACCACGTTGCGGGCCAGGTAGTCACCCAGTCCGGTCGGGTCGAGGCGGCCGTCGGTCGAGGTCAGGCCGACGAACATCAGGATGTTGGAACGTGCCTTGTTGACCTGCACGCCCTGCTGCGTGACGGCGGCCGGCAGGCGCGATTCGACGCGCTTGATGCGGTTCTGCACATCGACCGCCGCCAGGTCCGGATTGGTGCCGGGGACGAAGGTGACGGTGATGGTGACGGCGCCGCTGGCCTCACTGGACGATTCGACGTACTGCAAGCCGTCGGCGCCGTTCATCTCCTGTTCGATCACGCTGGTGACGGCGTCGTCCAGCACCTGCGCGGTGGCGCCGGGGTAGTTGGCCGTCACCACGATCGATGGCGGCGCGATGGTCGGGTACTGCGACACGGGCAAGACCGTGATCGCCAGCATCCCGCCCAGCAGTATGAAGAGTGCGATCACCCACGCGAATACGGGGCGGTCGATGAAAAACTTGGCCATCAAGACTCCCTGTTATTTGGCGGTGCCGCGATCGGATGCGGCGGGTGCCGCGGCGGCCGGCACCGGCGCCGCAGCCGCAGCACCGGCGGGACCTTTCCACGGTTGCGGATTCACGGTGGCGCCGGGCTTGGCCTTCTGGAAGCCTTCGACCACGATGCGCTCACCGCCTTTGAGGCCGGAGCTGACCACCCAGTTCTGGCCCTCGTTGGCGGTGGCGGTGACCGGCTGCGCCAGCACCTTGTTGTCCGCGCCGACGATCAGCACCGACGAGCCTTCGGGACTGCGCACCACGGCCTGCTGCGGCACGGTGATGGCGGCTTCGTTGACGCCCTGGTCGAGCCGCGCGCGCACGTACATGCCAGGCAGCAGGGTGCGCTGCGGGTTCGGGAACTCGGCGCGCATGGACACGGCGCCGGTGCTCTCGTCCACCGACACGTCCGAGAACAGCAGCCGGCCCGCTTGCGGGTAGGCCTGGCCGTCCTCCGTGATCAGGGTGACGCGCGCCTCGTTCTTGCCGGAGCTCTTGATCTTGCCGGCGGCCAGCGCGCGTTGCAGCTGCAGCAGCTCGGTCGACGATTGGGTGATGGTGACGTAGATCGGATCCAGCGTCTGCACGGTGGCCATCGGCGTGGCTTCGCCTTGACCCACCAGCGCGCCCTCGGTCACCAGCGCGCGGCCGATCCGGCCGGAGATCGGCGAGGTCACGGTGGCGTAGCCCAAGGTCAGGCCGGCGTTGGTGCGCGCGGCCTTGGACGTGGCCAGATCGGCGGCGGCCTGCTTCTGCGCGGTGACGGCGTCGTCGTATTCCTGCTGGCTGACGGCCTGCGCGGCCAACAACGGTTTATATCGTTTTACCTTTAAATCGGCCTGGGCCAGATTGGCCTCGGCCTTGGCGACGGCCGCCTGCGCGCTGTCGTAGGAGGCCTGGAAGCTGGCGGGATCGATACGGAACAGCACCTCGCCGGCCTTGACGTCGCCGCCTTCCTTGAACACCCGTTGCAGCACGATGCCGGCGGTCCGCGCGCGCACCTGCGCGATGCGTGACGCTTCCGTGCGGCCCGGCAGTTCGGTGCTCAGGGTGACGGCGGCGGGAGCGACGGTGATGACGGCGACGGTGGCTGGGGGCGGGGCGCTGGGGGCGGCGGCTTTGTCGCCGCAGGCGGCCAGCAGGGAGAGGGAGACAACGGCAGCTGTGTAACGAGGTACTAATCTCATGGATGGATCTCGTAAAAGGATTTATGTAGAACGCTTTGTCGGCCAGCCTGGGCGGTGGCTAAGGTCGCAACATTGTAATACAGCTAGTTATGTAACGTTTTGTATGCCGATAAAAGTGAAAAAGCGGTAACACGGCTTGCGCCGCGTTACCGCCTTTCGCCTGCCCCTGCGCCGGGGTCAGCGCATGCCGGAGATGATTTGCTTCAGTTTGCCGGAGTCGGCGCAGAAGGCGCGGATGCCTTCGCCCAGTTTTTCGGAGGCCATCTGGTCTTCGTTGAGCTGGAAGCGGAAGGTCTTCTCGTCCTGCGACAGCTTGATGATGCCGGCGCCGGGCACGGACTCGGCGCTCAGCTTGCGCTCGACCGGCGCGTCGCTGTCGGCCAGTTTTTGCAGCAGGTCGGGGCTGATGGTGAGCAGGTCGCAGCCGGCCAGTTCCAGGATCTGGCCGGTATTGCGGAAGCTCGCGCCCATCACCTCGGTCTTGTAGCCGAACTTGCGGTAGTAGTTGTAGATGCGCTTGACCGACTGCACGCCCGGATCTTCGGCGCCGACGTACTCGATGCCGGTGGATTTTTTATACCAGTCGTAGATGCGGCCGACGAACGGTGAGATCAGCTGCGCTCCGGCTTCGGCGCAGGCGATGGCCTGGCCCAGCGAGAACAGCAGCGTCATGTTGCAGTGGATGCCTTCTTTTTCCAGGATCTCGGCGGCGCGGATGCCTTCCCAGGTGGCGGCCATCTTGATCAGCACGCGCTCGCGCTCGATGCCGGCCTGTTCGTACAACTTGATCAGCTCGCGGCCCTTGGCCACCGAGCCTTCGACGTCGAACGACAAGCGGGCGTCGATCTCGGTCGACACGCGGCCGGGGATGATGCGCAGGATCTGCTTGCCGAAGGCGATCAGCAGGTGGTCGATGGTCTCGGCGATCGAGTTGTCGAGGTTGTCGCGCACGGCTTTTTCCAGCAGCGGCTTGTACTCGTCCTTCTGCACCGCCTTCAGGATCAGCGAAGGGTTGGTGGTGGCGTCGCGCGGGGTGTAGGCCTGGATGGACTGGAAATCGCCGGTGTCGGCGACTACGGTGGTGAATTTCTTGAGCTGTTCGAGCTGGTTCATTGTGCGCTGACTATCAGTTGAGGGGAGTAGGGCTTGTCTTATTGTACTCAACCGTGAAGAATTGTTAAAGAACACAAAATCCAATAGTCTCTATATTGTGACGCAATAAAGCTTAGTTTGCCGATTAGACAAGGTCATTGCTTGATGGCCTGGCGCAACGCTGGCCTGAGCAGCGCTTCCTGCTCCAGCGAGCCGAGCAACTGCGGCAACTCTTTGAGCAACGCCTCGCGTGCCAGCAGGCCGGCCGGCGTGTCTTGCGGCTGCGCGTCATCTTTTTTCAGCAGATGCGCGAAGCTGAAGCTGCGCGTGCCTTTCGTTGCCCAGCCCACGTACCAGCCGTAGCCGGAGGCGGAACCGGTCTTGCCATGGATGCGCCAGCCGTCCAGCGGCTGCTTGACTTGTGTCAGGCGCGCGGTCATGTCGTAGGCGCGGGCGCTGACGCCCAGTTGGCGGTTGATGACCTTGTTCAGGAAGGTCAGCTGCTCCAGCGGCGAGATCTTCAGCGACGATCCGATCCACGACATGGTCAGGCCGTCATGTTCGGCATCGCCCGCGACATTGGCGTTCCCGTACTGGAATTTGCTGGCGTACGCGGCGAAGCGCGGCATGCCCAGCGATTGCGTCACCTGCTGCGAATACCAGACCACCGAGTCCTTCATCCACTTGCCGGGATCGGTATCCTGGCGCCAGTCCGGACGCCAGTCGACATAGCCTTCGCGGAACGGCAGCTTCGGCGTGTGCTGGTCTTTCAGGATGCCGGCGTCGTAGCCCATCAGGCTGATGGCGATCTTAAAGGTTGATGCCGGCGTCACCTGGTGCCGGCAGTCGCCCCGGCTGAACAGCGTCGGGCCGTTGCTGTCGGCCAGCGCCGTGCACACCTCAGTGGCGTGGGCGGCGAAAATCGGGGCGAGACTGTACAGCGCCCCCAATATGATGTGGCGAAAATTCATGCGGCTCCTTTTTGAGTGTGGTTAAAGCGCGTCCAACTGCGCCGGCAGATCGCGGAGGAAGGCGTCTTTGGTTGCGGGGCCGGCGGCGCGGTCCTGTTTGTCTTGCAGCACCAGGCGGGAGAAGACCACGGTGCGCCCGTCCTTGGTGGCCCAGCCGACAAACCAGCCGTAGCTGCGCCGCTCGTCATCCCTGCCGTTGGCCAGCACCGGCGAGGCGGTGCCGGTCTTGCCGTGGATTTTCCAGCCGTTCGGCAAGGTGCCGAGCGCGGTGATGCGGGCGGTCATGTCGTAGGCGTGTGCCGACAGCGGCAGCTGGCGGTTGACGATCTTCCGCAGGAAGGCGGTCTGCTCGGCCGGCGAGATCTTCAGGCTGGATTCGATCCACGACATCGTCAGGCCGTTGTCCTTGCCGGGGTCGCCGGTAGCGTCCAGATTGCCGTAGCCGAAACTGTTCAGATACTGCTGGAAGCGGCGCGCGCCGAGGTTGGCCGTCACCTGCTGGGCGTACCACACGGTCGAGTTGCGTATCCAGCTGGTCGGGTCGGTCGTTTCGCGCCAGTCGGGGTTCCAGTCGATATAGCCGGGCTTGAACGGCAGGCTGGGCGAGTGGGCGTCGTGCAGGATGCCGCTGTCATACCCCATCAGGCTGACGGCGATGTTAAAGGTTGAAGCGGGCGTGACGCGCTCGTCGCAATGGCCGTCGTGGACCAGCCGTGCGCCGCTGGCGGCATCGACCATGTCCGTGCAGCTGAAGGTGGCCAATGTTGCGGCTTGCGCGGTTGGCGCGGCGCGGTCGGCCAGGGCGGGCTGGAACGCCAGGCTGGCCGCGAAGATGCCTGCCAGGCCGGCCACGGCGGCGCCGCGCGCCC
>NZ_WWCX01000015.1:0-98987 GCF_009857655.1 Duganella vulcania | reverse complement strand
GACATGCGCGGCCCGCGCTTCCAGCCGCTGACGCTGTGGGTGCCGATCGCCGCCGCCACGGTGGCCAGCCTGCTGTTCGCGATGCTGCTGGCGTGGTACTTCTCGCGCCCGATCCGCGCGCTGCGGCAAGCCTTCGACGCGGCCGCCGGCGGCGACCTGGCGCCCCGCTTCGGCGCCGGCGGCAAGGGCAAGCGCAACTCCGAACTGAACGACCTGGGCCGCGACTTCGACCGCATGACGGCGCGCCTGCGCAGCCTGATCGACGGCCAGACGCGGCTGCTGCACGACGTCTCGCACGAGCTGCGCTCGCCGCTGGCACGCCTGCAGGCGGCGATCGGCCTGGCGCATCAACAGCCCGAAAAGCTGGCCGCATCGCTGGAGCGCATCGAACGGGAAAGCGTCCGCATGGACAAGCTGGTGGGTGAACTGTTGACGCTGGCCCGCCTGGAAGCGGGCGCCATCAAGGCCAGCGAGGAGGAAATCAGCATGGCCGAGCTGCTGGAGCAGATCACCGACGACGCCAACTACGAGGCTTCCAGCCAGCAGCGCAGCGTGGTGCAGGAAGGGGAAGCCGACGTCATGGTCGCCGGCCAGGCCGACCTGTTGGGGCGCGCCATCGAGAACGTGGTGCGCAACGCCATCAAGCACAGTCCCGAGGGCGGCGTGGTGCAGCTGCAGACCAGCATCCTGCCCGACGCGCGCCAGCTGTGCATCCGTGTGCTCGACCGCGGGCCGGGCGTGGCGGCGGCCGACTTGGCAACCATCTTCCAGCCCTTCTTCCGCTCCAGCAGCGCCAGCGCCGAAGGGCACGGCTTGGGCCTGGCCATCGCCCAGCACGTGATCGAGGCCCACGGCGGCAGCATCAAGGCCAGCAACCGCGAGGACGGCGGCTTGTGCGTGGAAATGATGCTGCCGGTGAAAGGTTGACGCAGGCGGCCCGCAAAGCAAACGCGGGCCGAAGCCCGCGTGTTGTGAAGACCGGCAAAGCGCGGCTTATGCTTTAGGCAAGGTCACGCCGTGCTGGCCCTGGTACTTGCCGTTGCGGTCCTTGTACGACACATCGCACACTTCATCGCTCTCGAAGAACAGCACCTGCGCGCAGCCTTCGCCGGCGTAGATCTTGGCCGGCAGCGGTGTGGTGTTGGAGAACTCCAGCGTCACATAGCCTTCCCACTCGGGCTCGAACGGCGTCACGTTGACGATGATGCCGCAACGGGCGTAGGTCGACTTGCCCAGGCAAACCGTCAGCACGCTGCGCGGGATGCGGAAATATTCCATGGTGCGGGCCAGCGCGAACGAGTTTGGCGGGATGATGCAGACGTCGCTCTTGATGTCGACGAAGGAATTCGAGTCGAAGTTCTTCGGATCGACGATGGTGCTGTTGATGTTGGTGAAGACCTTGAACTCGTCGGCGCAACGGATGTCGTAGCCGTACGACGAGGTGCCGTACGAGATGACCTTGCGGCCTTCTTCCTGGCGTACCTGGTCCGGGAAGAACGGTTCGATCATCCCATGTTGCTCCGCCATACGGCGTATCCATTTGTCGCTTTTAATCGTCATCGCAAGGCATTCCTAAAGTTCAGGGGCGGCGCAACAGCGCCGAATGCCCAAGATTTTACGCGAAAGCCCGCTTTTTAAGAACTTTTTTACCAGAATCGCTCAGCAGCCCGGCGATCATCTCGCGGGTGGCCTGCGCCGCCAGCGCCGGCGACTCCATCGGGAACAGGTGGCCGCCCGGCACGATGCGGAAGTGCTTGCCCACCAGCGCCTGCGTATGGCCCAGGCCGGACTGGCTGGTTTCCCAGGAATCGGTGCCGCCGATGAAGCCGATCGGCGCCGGGAAGCGGCCGCGCACCAGCTTGGGCAGGTGGTGCGGCAGGCTGGCATAGATGCTGGTTTCCACTTCCCGCGTGAAGCGCAGCTGCACGCCCTCGGGATGGGGCTTCAGGCCGCTCGCCATGTAGTCCTCGAGCACGCCCGGCGCCCAGGCGGCGAACAGGTCCTTGCCGGCGAAGTGCTGGTAGGCCGCCTGCGCGTCCGGCCACACATTGCGCCGGCGGATGGAGAACTTCGCCGGCGGCACGCGGTTGGCGTTGCCGCTCATTTTGATCAGGCGCCAGAACAGCGCGCGCCAGCCGGCCACCACCGGCGCGTCCAGCATCACCACGCAACGCACCAGGTCCGGACGGGCATGGGCCACCATCAGGCTGAGCATGCCGCCCAGCGAGTGCCCGACCAGGATCACCGGCTCGTCGTAGCGCGCAGTCAGCTCGTTGATGTATTCGTCGACCAGCGCCGGCCAGCCGTCGCTGACCGGGTAGCGCGGGCTGTGGCCGTGCATGTCCAGCGCCTGGATGTCGAAATCGTCGGCCAGCAGCTCGAAAAACTGGCGGTACACGCCCGCCGGGTAGCTGTTGGCATGGGCAAAATGCAGCTTGGGCTTGCTCACAAGCGGTCTCCGTATGATTGTTTTCGGACCATTGTAATGGCACTTCCCACGGCAGGCTTGGGGGAAAGGCTCTAATTTAGCGGCCGTACCAGTAGCGCGCGTGCGCCTGGCGGTAGGCAGCGATATCGATAGTGTCGCCGAAATCCAGCGTCACTGCACCCGCCTGGTCGGTACGCAGCCGTTCGATATGCAGCTGGCCGTAGCGGTCATAGACTTCCGCCTTGGGATGATGATAACGATTGCGATAGCCCACCTGGAACACGGCGGTCCGCGGATCGACCGCCCGCAGGAAGGCCGGCGTGGACGACGTGCCGCTGCCGTGGTGTGGCGCCAGCAGCACGTCGGCGCGCAGGGTGGCGCGGTCGCGTTGCAGCAGCTCGGCCTCCTGCGCGGCTTCGATGTCGGCGGCCAGCAGCATGGCCTTGCCGCCGGCTGTGATCTTCAGCGTGCAGCCGCGCGCGTTCGGCTTGAGCGCCGTGTCGGCATAGCTGGCGGGCAGCGGATGCAATATCTCGAAGCGCACGCCGTCCCAGCTCCAGCGCTGTCCCGTCGCACAATGCACGTGCTGGCGCGCGGCGCCGGCAATCGGATGCTGGATGGGCAGCGACGACAGCACCCAGTCCACCCGCACGCCATCGAGTACCGTCAAGGCGCCGCCGGAGTGGTCGATGTCGCTGTGGGTGACGATCATGCCGTCCAATGCGGCGATGCCGCGCGCCTTCAGGTAAGGCAGGATGACGCGGTTGCCGGCGTTGGAGGTGGGCGCATAAGAGGGGCCGGTGTCGTACAGCAGGCGATGATGGCTGGTTTCGATCAGCAGCGCCATGCCCTGCCCCACATCGAAGACGGTGACGGTCATGCGGCCCGGCGCCGGATGCGAGGGCTCAGCCGCCAACAGCGGTATCCACGTCGCGAGGCCCAGCCAGCGCACCGGCCAGCCGCGCGGCGCGAGCAGCCAGAGGGTACCGCAGGTGGCCCAGCAGAACAGCCAGAACGGCGGCGTCGGCGCGCTCCATACGGCAAAACGCAGACCACTGAACCATTGCAGGCAAACGGCCAGCCACTCCACCAGCAGGTGCGCAAGGCCCAGCACAGGCACCGCCAGCGGCGCGGGCAACATGCTGCCGACCAGCGCGAGCGGCGTGACCACAAGGCTGATCAGCGGGATCGCCATCGCGTTCGCCAGCGGGCTGACCACCGACACCTGCGCGAACAGCAGCATCGTCAACGGCACCAGGCCGAATGTGACGGCGTACTGCGTGTGGGCGCCAGCATGCAAGGCCTGCCACAGCCGCTCGCTGCGCGAAGGCCCGTCCGCGCCTGGCGGCACATGCCCATCACTGTGCGCGGCGTCAGGAGGACGCCCAGGCCTCAGCGCGACGCGCCCAACGGTGGCATACAAGATCGTGGCGACCGCTCCGAACGAGAGCCAGAAGCCGGGCCACAACACCGCCCACGGATCGATCAGCACCACCACGCCAAGCGCGGTGCACAGCACCTGCGCCACGCTGGCGATGCGGCTCGACCACAGCGCGGCAGCGACCACCATCAGCATATACAAGGTGCGCTGCGCCGGCACGCCGAAGCCGGCCAGCAGCACGTAGAACAGGGCCACCGTCGCGCCGACCAGCGCCGCCACTTTTTGCGCAGGCAGCAGCAAAGGCAGTTGCGCGCGCGTGAAGAAGGAATGGCGCCAGAGGGTGAATGCCGCCAGCGCGAACAGCCCCGCCACCATCGTTATGTGCAAACCGGAGATGGAAATGAGGTGGCCGATGCCGGTGCGGTTGAAGACGTTCCAGTCGGATTGGTCGATGCCACGCTGGTCGCCGACCACCAGCGCGACGATCACGCCGGCATACGGCTTATCCGGCAGCGCGGCCTGTATGCGTGCGCGCAGCAACGCGCGCGTGTGCTCGATCATATTGCCGGCGCTGAGGACGAAACTATCGATCCGGCGGTTGCCCTGTGCCGGCCGCACATAGCCCGTCGCCCGCAGGCCTTGCTCCAGCAGCCACACTTCGTAATCGAAGCCATACGGGTTGGCGTTGCCGTGCGGCCGTTGCAGCCGCACGGTCAGCTGCCAGCGCTCGCCGGGCTGCACGTCGCCCACTTCGTTCACCTGATCGCGAAAGCCCGCGTACCAGGCCAACGAGATATGCGGCGGGACCGCGTTCTGCGCGCCGTTCAGCACGCGCTCCACCGCGAAATTGAAACGCACGCCCTGATCGAAGCTGTATGGCAGATTGTCGATGGTGCCGACCAGGGTGAAGTCCCGCCCTTCATCGGCGAGGGCAAGCTGCGGAGCCAGCACGCGCTGCGCCATCCAGGCGGCCCAGAAGAACCCAACCACGCCGCCGGCCAGCAACGACGCGGCACAACGCAACGCGGCCTGCGCCTGCACGCCGATACGAGCAGCGCGCCGCCGTAACCAGCCGCGCCACAACCCAAGCCAGAGTGCGAACACCAGCGCGGCGGCCACACCGGCCGACGCGGACGGCAGCGTCGCCTGCGTTTGCAGCAAGGCCGCTCCCGCAGCGAAGCCTATCAATACCGCCCTCATCGCGCCGTCGCTCCTCAAGTATCGTAACAGTCCGATACTACGCAGATGCGACTACTAGACACGGGCAACCGTGTCGGATATTGATGCAGATCAGCCGGTGCGGTAGCCGGTCAGCTGATTCTGCATCAGGTGGAAGTACAAGCCGTCGCGTTGCTGGATCAGCTCCGCGTGCGCGCCCTGCTGCACAACGGCGCCATGCTCCAGCACCAGTGCGCGGTCGGCCTTGACGATGGTGGAATAGCGATGCGCGATGACGATGGTGGTGCGGCCTTCCATCAACTTGTCCAGCGCCTGCTGCACTTGCAGCTCGCTGGCGGAATCGAGCGCGCTGGTGGCTTCGTCGAGAATCAGGATCTTCGGGTCGCGCAGCAAGGCGCGGGCGATGGCGATGCGCTGTTTCTGCCCTCCGGACAGCTGCACGCCGCGCTCGCCCACCACGGTATCGTAACCGTGCGGGAATCCGGCGATGAAATCGTGCGCGTTGGCCAGCCTCGCGGCATCGGCCACTTCATCGCGCGTCACATGCCGGTCGGGCACGGCGAAGGCGATGTTCTCGAAGATACTGCCGGAGAACAGCGACGGTTCCTGTTCGACGATCGCGATGTGCGCGCGCACGCCAGCCACGTCCAGCTGTTCCGAGGGCACACCGTCGAAGGCGATGCAGCCCTGGTGCGGGCGATAGAAGCCCAGTATCAGGCTGGCGATGGTGGACTTGCCCGCGCCCGACGCGCCCACCAGCGCCACGTTTTCGCCAGCCGCGATCGCGAAGTTCACGCCGTCAAGGGCCAGCTTTTTCGGCCGCTCGGGATAGACAAAGCTGACATCGCGGAATGCCAACGCGCCGCGCAGCGTCACCGCGCCCGCAGGTTCCGCAGCCGGCTGCGCTTCGCTCTCGATGATCTCGAACACCCGCTCCGTGGCGCCGATGGTGCGCATCCAGTCGCTCCAGAAATCGCTGACCGCGCCGGACGAACTGGTGACCATGCCGGCATAGATCACAAAGCTGGTCAGCTCCCCGACCGACAGGCTGCCCTGCCCTATCAGCCGTGATCCCAGCCACAAGGTCACCAGCAGCGCCAGGTACATGACGAACGACGACACACCCCGGAACGACGCCAGCAAGCGCGTGTTGGCGATGGCCGCAGCCAGTGCATGCGCGGTGGCGTCGGCATATTTGGCGCCGGCGGCGCGCTGCTGGTTAAAGGCATGCACCAGCCGGATGTTGGTGAAGTACTCGTGCGCCACGCCGCCGCATTCCGCTTGCCGCTGCTGGATGTCGCGCGAACGCCGGAGCACTTGCTTGCCCAGCCAGTCGCCCATGTACAGCGTCAGCGGAACGTAGACCAGCAGGATGAGGCTGAGCACCGGGGAGATCAGCAGCAGCATGACGACGCAACCGGCCAGCACGCACAACGAGCGCAGCGAGATGGCCAGGCCCATGGTCAGCGTATCGTGCAGGATTTCGACGTCGGCCGACAGGCGGCTGGTCAGTTCGCCGACGTTGTGCTTGTCGTAGAAGCCCACTGGCTGCCGTATCAGCGCGCCATACAGCAGGCGGCGGATACGCGCGACGATCATATGTCCGGTCGATTCGAACAGGTAGTAGCGCATCGTGGTCGCCACCGCCTGCAGCGCCAGCACCGCCGTTATGATCGCGGCGAAGGGAGCGAACCAGCCGCTGTCCCCCTTCGTGCCGATATGATCGATGAAGTATGAAAGCGCCTTCGGATAACTCAACTCCACCAGCACCGTCAACGCCATGAACAACAGGCCCAGGGCCAGGCGCGGCGCGAATGTGCGCAGCAGCGCGAGCCGTTGCAGGTGCGGATTGCTCATCCGTTCAGACGGAGCAGGACCAGCGCGGCAGCAATCCATCCGGCCGCCGATAGCGCACCGCCACGCCGTCGCGCGTGGCCAGCAAGGCATCCTGCACCGGCGCCTCGAGCGAGGCGCGGGCGCCGCCACCGATATGGGCTTGCAGCATCCGCGAGATGTCCCACGCCAGGTCGTCTGTCGCCGGCTCGCTCCTCACCCGCAGGCCCAGGGCAGCCAGCTCCTCGCCGGTGATCGCATAATGATGCGAATGATAGCCGGACATCAGGTGCTCGACGATGCGGGCGTGCGCCTCGGCATCGTGCTGCGGCAACTGATGGCGCAGCAGTTCCTCGCCGATCTGGCGCAGCTCCAGCGTGGTGCGGTAGAACGCCGTCAGCGTGGGCGGGAACACGCTTGCGCTCAACAGCGACAAGGCTTCCGCGCGCGCCTGCCCCTCGTCCGCGCCGAACCATGCGGCGCACATTTCGCCGAAGCGCTGGATGTCCTGGGAAGATACCGCGGTCGATTCGCCGCCATCGGCATCGCCTTGCAAGTGCGGATCGATGGGCGAGAAGATGGCCAATTCGCCGGCAATGATTTCGTCGCCTGCGAGCGTCAACAGCGTGGCCGACGATTGGCAGTGGAACGGTACAATGAAAGTCAATCGCTGCGTGTACTCGCGCAGCAGCAGCGCGATGCGGCGCGCCGCGTTGACGACGCCGCCCCGGCATTGCAGCACAACGTCCAGCCGGTCGCTGCGCCCGATGGCGCGCAGCTGGCGGTACAGCTCCGGCAGCATTTCCATGTCCAGCTGGGATGCCGCCATCACCAGCACGCGGCTGCCGCGCACCGCTTCGAGATGCTTGATTTTTTCCGGCAGGGGTTCGTTCAGTGGGTGCGGCATGCGGTCTCCTGCAACAGCGGTGCCGCGCCGTTGGACGGCAAGCGTCCGGGGCGCGGGACGGTCAGACGCTTAGCACCAGATGCCGGTGTCGGCGATCCGGTTGCGCGGGCCGCGGGCGTCAGGACCCGAGCAACCTGCCAATGCCACGCCTTCGCGTGCTTTCCACTGCGGCGCGGCTTTCACGGCGCCGGCTTTTTTCTCTGCCAGTTTGAATGCAAACAGCTTCGCCTCATTTTGCTTTTTCATTTGTAGAACCTCTTCAGATAGTTAAAGTTCAAACGATGACCACGGATAGTGGTGCAAGAAAGGTATCATTGCCGTTTATTCATGTCAATAAAACACAGTTATTGCTGCGTCATTTCACCGACACGTCGGTAGACTTGACCGCCACGCGCTCAGTGATGTTCTTGGCGGCGATGGTTTCGGTCAGGAAGGAGGTCGACTTGACTAGCAAGTCACGCGCGACTTCTTCCAGCGGGGAGCCGCTGATGCTGGCGTGGTTGCCGCCCAGCCCGACGCCGCCGCCCCAGCCCAGGGCCGACACGCCGAAGCCGTTCTTCTCATTGTTGGCCTGGAAGGTTTTGGAGGCGATGATCTTGGCGCGCTTGACATCCACCACGCGGATGTCCATGTTCATGTGGACCTTGGATTTCTTGAAGTCGACCGAGCCGGCCAGCAGGCCCAGCGGACCTTTGAGGAAGCCCAGGCCGCCCAGGCCGGTGGAGCTTTGCTCGAAGCCCAGCGAGGTGATCGAACCGGTGATCATGTAGTCGGCCGCTTCGGCCTCGACCTTCTTGCCGATCAGCGCCAGTTCCTTGTTGATCTCTTCCATTTCGGCGCGCTCCTGCACGTCGAAGCAGCCGGTCTGCGTGAGTGCGGTGGCCAGCATTTCGGTCATGCCGGTGCCGACGCCGGTGTAGCTCGGCTGCGCCACATTGCCCTGGCGCTCCCACCAACGGTACTGGCGCGGGTCCTGCTGGCCGGCGCCGGACGAGCAATCGGCCGATTTGCACTTGAACTCGGTGAACACGACCTTGGCGGCCGGGTTGGCGCACTTGGGCACATCGATCTGGCGCTCGGCGACCTCGCTCGAGTCGGCAAGGCATAGGACGGGGACAAACAGGAGGGCGGCGGCAATGCCAGCGTGAGATTTCATCGTAGGGATAGTGAGAGTGGAGGGAAAAACATTGGCAATTATGCACCACACCCCGATCCGCAATTCTATCTAAATGTCACAAAAACATGATAAATGAATAAAGTTTAAGATGGCGCAACACTTCCCCCGAAATTTTGTGCTTGAGCTCGTCATCAACATCCTTGCATCCGGGGTAGTGTTTGTTTGGCGTTTGCCGTGGTCGCGGACGCGACCTCCTCCACGCTCATGCCGCGCAACTCCGCCAGCACCGCGCCGATGCGGGGAATCTGGTCGGGACTATTGCGGCCGGGATGAACCCAGCTCGGCGCGATATCCGGCGCGTCGGTTTCCAGCACGATGGCGTCCAGCGGCAGCTCGGCCGCCAGGCGGCGGATTTGCAGCGCGCGCGTGAAGGTCATGGCGCCGCCGAAGCCCAGTTTGAAACCCAACTCGATGTAGCCCTGCGCCTGCTGAAAACTGCCATTGAAGGCGTGGGCGATGCCGCCCGCCGGCCGGATCTGGCGCACGTGCTTGAGCACCACGTCCTGCGAGCGGCGCACATGCATCAACACCGGCAGCTCGAAATCGCGGGCGATCTTGAGCTGCTCGCGGAAGAAGAACATCTGCTTCTCGCGCATCGCCGGCTCGGTCAGCATCGGAAGGAAAAAATCCAGGCCGATCTCGCCCAGCGCCACGAAACGCTTGTCGGCCATCGCGGCGGCGACCTGCTCGCGCAATACGCGCAGGTCGTCCTCCCCGGCGTGCGGCACGTAGATCGGATGGATGCCCAGCGCGTAGCAGCCGTTGTCCAAGCTGGCGGCCAGTTGCGCCACCACCGGGAAGTTGGCCACCGCCACCGCCGGGATGACGATCATCGACACGCCCCGCTCCCGCGCCAGCGCCGCCTGCGCGACGGACTCGCCGCCGAATTCGTGCGCATCGAGGTGGCAGTGGGTGTCTATCCACATGACGTCAGTCCTGGTACGGCTGCAGGCCTTCGTCGGTCAGGCGCAGCACGCGGTCGCAGCGGCGCGCCAGCTCGATATCGTGGGTGACGATGATGAAGGCCGTGCCCAGGGTGCGCGACAATTCCAGCATCAGGTCGAAGACGGTCTGCGCGGTGGCGTGATCGAGATTGCCGGTCGGTTCATCGGCCAGCACGCAGGCGGGCTGCGTGACCAATGCCCGCGCCAGCGCCACACGTTGACGCTCGCCGCCCGACAGCTCGCCCGGCACGTGCGTGACGCGCTTGGCCAGGTTGACGCGGGCGAGGATCTGCTGCGCCGTGCTGGTCGCCTCGGCGCGTTTGACGCGGCGTATCATCAGCGGCATCGCCACGTTGTCGAGCGCACTGAATTCCGGCAGCAGGTGATGGAACTGGTAGACGAAGCCCAGCGAAGCGTTGCGCAGGTCGCCGCGCGCGGTTTCGCTCAGGCTGGCGAAGTCCTTGCCCAGCAAGGTCACGCTGCCCTTGGTCGGCGTATCGAGGCCGCCCAGCAGGTGCAGCAGCGTCGATTTGCCGGAGCCGGAAGCGCCGACGATGGCCACGCGTTCGCCGCGCCGCACGTCGATGTCGATACCTTTCAGTACCTGCACCGAGTAGGCGCCTTGCGTGAACGTCTTGCCCAGGTTGCGGCAGGACAGGACCACAGGTTCGAGATTACTCATAGCGCAGCGCCTCCGCAGGTTTCACGCGGGCGGCCCACCAGCTCGGGTACAGCGTCGCCACAAAGGCCAGCGCCACGGCGACCCCACCAATCTTGGAGACGTCCGGCCAGCGCAGGTCGGACGGCACGGTGCTAATGTAGTAGATATCCTTCGACAAGAACTGCACTCCCAATAAATGTTCGATAAACGGCACGATGACGTCGATGTTGAGCGCCACCAGCACGCCCAGGCCCACGCCGATCGCGGTGCCGAGGATGCCCACCAGCGCACCCTGGATCATGAAGATCTTCATGATCGAGCGCGGCGAAGCACCCAGCGTGCGCAGGATGGCGATATCGGCCTGCTTGTCGGTCACGGTCATCACCAGCGTCGACACCAGGTTGAACGCGGCCACCGCGATGATCAGCGTCAGGATGATGAACATCATGCGCTTCTCGGTCTGCACGGCGGCGAACCAGTTGGCGTTCAGCTTGGACCAGTCGCGCATGATCAAGTCACCCGACATGCTGTTCTTCAGGTCCTGCGCCACTTGCGGCGCGCGGTGCATGTCCGACAGGCGCAGGCGCAAGCCGGCCGGCGCGTCCATGCGCAGCAGCTTTTCGGCGTCGGTCAGGTGGACGAAGGCCAGCGCCGAGTCGAACTCGTTATGGCCCGCCTCGAAAATGCCGACCACGGTGAACGAGCGCAAACGCGGCAGCACGCCGGCCGGCGTGGGCTGGCCCTGGGCCAGCGCCAGCGTGACCTTCTCGCCGAGGTTGACGCGCAGCGCGCGCGCCAGCTCGATCCCCAGCACGATGTTGTAGCTGCCCGGCTGCAGCGCGTTGAAGCTTCCGCGTTTGGTCTGCTTGGCGACGTCGGAGACGTTGGGTTCCTGCTCCGGCAGCACGCCGCGGATGATGGCGGGACGCAGCACGTCGTCGCGCACCAGCATGCCCTGGGTCTCCGCGAACGGCGCCGCGCCGATCACTTCAGGATTCTTGCGCGCTTCGGCGGCGGCGGCGTGCCAGTCCGGCATCGAACCGCGGGCATCGAAGATCTCGATATGGGCCAGCACCGACAGCATGCGGTCCGTCACTTCCTTCTGGAAGCCATTCATCACCGACAGCACGACGATCAGCGCGGCCACGCCCAGGCCAATGCCGGCCATGGAAATGAGCGAGATAAAGGAGATAAAACTATTGCGCCCGCTTCGCTTGCCGGCCCGCGTGTAACGCAGGCCAACCAGCCACTCAAAGGGCAGATTCTGGATAATGCTCATGGGCTCCGTAGGGAATCAAACTTGGTGAGCCCGCAGTTTGCCATATAAACAGCATGTCATGGGTGAAAAAGGCCGTGCCGGGCAGCGGCGAGGACGCCGGCAAGCCATGTAAACATCCTGCCGCAGCCCGCTATGCCCTACAATCTCGGGATGACTGAAATCACCCTTGCCCTGCCCTACGCGCTGCCCCCGCCGGAGATGGCGCCCGACCTGATGCGCGCCCTGACCCCCCCCGCCCTGGCGGCACTGTTGTCTCTCAATAAACACTATCAATACCAGGCTTATGACGCGAAAGCCCGGCTGCTGCCGCACGAAGCCTGGCTAGCGCACGCGCTGGGACTGGCGTCCGCACCCGACCAGCCGGACACCGGCGCGCCGCTGGCCACCGCCGTCATGCACGGCTGCGGCCTGCAGGCGGAAGCCGCGCAAGGCCACTGGTTCATCGTGCAGCCGGCGCACATCCAGCTGTCGCGCACCCACCTGCTGCTGTCCGACCCGCGCGGCATGCATCTGAGCGAGGCGGAATCGCGCGCGCTGTTCGATCTGGCCCGCCCCTGCTTCGAGGAGCAAGGCAAGACGCTGCTGCACGCGGCGCCCGGCCTGTGGTTTGCGCGGGCCGACGAGTGGGCCGGCCTGGACACGGCGTCGCCCGACGCCGCGACCACGCAGAACCTGAGCGACTGGATGCCCGAGGGCGAATATGCGCGCCCCTACCGCAAGCTGCAAAACGAAATCCAGATGCAGTGGCACGAGCAGCCGGTCAACGAAGCACGCCAGGCGCGCGGACTGCAGGCGGTGAACTCGTTCTGGCTGTGGGGCGGCGCCGGTCCGCTGAAGGCCGCGCCGCGTGCGCTGGCGATCGGCGGTGGCCCGGACTGGATGCAGGCGCTGGCCGCGCCCGCGCTGCGCCAGCCGTCGGCCGATCAGCTGATCGCCCAGCCGGGCGCGGTGATGCTGGCCGAGCTGATACCGTCGGCGCAATCCGGCGACTGGTCCGATTGGATCACCCGCATGCAGCGCATCGAGCAGGAATGGCTGGCGCCATTGCTGGCGGCCTTGCGCGATGGCCGCATCGGCGGCTTAAGGCTGGTGCTCAGCCACCGCAACGGCTGGTCCAGCGTCGAGACCAGCAAGCTCTCGCTGCGCAAATTCTGGCGCAAGCAAAACCTGAACCTCTTACTGAAGCAAGCCTGACATGACCCGTATCGCCATCCGCCCCTGCCCGTTCCGCGAATCCGAAATGCTGCGCCAGGGCGGCATCCATCCCGTGCTGGCGCGCCTGTACGCGTCGCGCGGCCTGACCGACGTCAAGGAGCTGTCGAGCGAGCTGGCGTCCATGATCCCGCCATCGGGCCTGCTGCACATCGACGCCGCCGCCGTGTTCCTGGCCGACTCCATCGCCGCCAACAAGCGCATGGTGATCGTGGCCGACTACGATTGCGACGGCGCCACCGCCTGCGCGGTCGCGCTGCGCGGCCTGCGTGCGATGGGCGCCAACATCGATTTCATCGTGCCTAACCGCTTCGAATACGGCTACGGCCTGACGCCGGAGATCGTCGAACTGACGGCGCGCGAAAAGCAGCCGGACATCATCATCACCGTTGACAACGGCATCGCCAGTATTGACGGCGTGGCCGAGGCCAACCGGCGCGGCATCGAAGTGGTCGTCACCGACCACCACCTGCCGGCCGACACCCTGCCCGCCGCGCGCGTGATCGTCAATCCGAACCAGCCGGAGTGCGGCTTCCCGAGCAAGCATATCGCCGGCGTCGGCGTGGTGTTCTACGTGCTGCTGGCGCTGCGCGCGGAGCTGCGCAAGCGCGGCGTGTTCGACGCCCAGACCCAGCCCAAGCTGGACAACCTGCTCGACCTGGTCGCGCTGGGCACCGTGGCCGACGTGGTGCGGCTCGATCCGAACAACCGCATCCTGGTGGCGCAAGGCCTCAAGCGCATGCGCGCGGGCCGCATGCACGCCGGCGTGGCGGCGCTGTTCCGCGTGGCCGGCCGCGAACCGCGCAACGCCAATCCCTTCGACCTGGGTTTCGCGCTCGGCCCGCGCCTGAACGCGGCCGGACGCCTGGAGGACATGTCGCTGGGGATCGAATGCCTGATCACCGACGACGAAGGCCGCGCATGGCAACTGGCGCAGCAGCTCAATGAAATCAACCTGAAACGGCGCGAGATCGAAGCCGAGATGCAGGACGCAGCCTTGCAGCACCTGGACGCGTTCGAGCCGGCCAACAGCAGCACCATCTGCGTGTTCGACGAATCCTGGCACCAGGGCGTGATCGGCATCGTCGCCTCGCGTTTAAAGGAGAAGTTCTTCCGCCCGACCATCACCTTCGCGCCCGGCGCCGACGGCTGGATCAAGGGTTCCGGCCGCTCCATCCCCGGCTTCCACCTGCGCGATGCGCTGGACCTGGTGTACAAGAAGGCGCCATCGCTGATCGACAAGTTCGGCGGCCACGCGATGGCGGCCGGCCTGACGCTGCGCGCCGACGCCTTCGACGCCTTCTCGGCGGCCTTCGAGGAAGTGGGCCGCGCATGGCTGAGCAAGCAGCAGCTGGAACGCGTGATCGAAACCGACGGCCCGCTGGAAGACGCCTACTACACCACCGCCTTCATCGACCTGATGGACGGCCAGGTATGGGGCCAGGGCTTCCCGCCGCCGGTGTTCTGCGACGAGTTCCGCGTGGTGAGCCAGCGCATCCTGAAGGAGCGCCACCTCAAGCTGCTGCTGGAGAAGAACGGCGCCCGCTACGACGCCATCTGGTTCGGCCACGTCGACTCGCTGGGCGAGCGCGCCAAGGTCGCGTTCCGGCTCGACGCCAACGAATACAACGGCGTCACCAAGGTGCAGCTGATGGTGGAACATGCCGAACCGGTGTGAGAATGCGTGTACTTTTCACAAGGGCATGATGGTATTCTGAGCCTTCCAGTCTTGCTACGCAGGGAGTACGAAAATGAAATTCGATTGGCACGGCGGGACAATATCGCCTTCGACTGAAATCGATTCGGGCTACAGGAATACGCAAAATGTCCGCCGCTTTCTTTGTGGCGAGTGCGGGCCGGACTTCAAATTCGACCGCGAACTGATGGCCTGGATGCGCAACGGCGGCGCGAAAAACATGGCCGATGTGGTGGAAGAATGGAAGCGCCGGCGCGGCAGTAACTGACTGTCGCGAAACAAGGACTACAGCCAGACGGGAACGCATGGAACCGACAATTCCAAATGACGAGTTCATCCGGTCGAATTTCCCCAGGCTGGCGGCGGCGCTGGAATACATGCCGGTCGGCGTAACGATCGTCGACCGCGACCTGACCATACGGTTTTGGAATCCGGCCTTTTGCCAGGTGCAGGGTTTTCCGGATGAAGTGATGCATCCCGGCGTCACGATGGCCGAAGTGTTCCGTTACATCGCCTTGCGCGGGGACTACGGCCCCGGCGCCATCGACGACCTGGTGGCTGTGCGGGTCGGGCTCTGCCTGAAGTTCGAACCCCACAATTTCACGCGCACCATGGCGAGCGGCGTACGGCTGAACATCATCGGCCGCCCCATCTTTGCCGCGGACGGCACGGTCAGCGGCTTCGTGACCATTTACCACGATGTGACGGCGGAGAAGCGCCACGAGGAAGAACTCGAGGCCAAGAACAACGAGCTTCAGCAGGCCAAGCAGCTGGCCGAGGCGGCGAGCCTGGCCAAGGGACAGTTCCTGTCCAATATGAGCCACGAGATCCGCACGCCGCTCAACTGCGTCATCGGCATGGCCTACCTGGCCTTGAAGACCGAGCTCGACCCGCGCCAGCGCGACTACCTGGAAAAAATCCGCTTCGCCGGCGAGCACGTGCTGGGCATCATCGACGACATCCTGGACATTTCCAAGATCGAGGCCGGCAAGCTGGAAATCCAGCATATCGATTTTTCGCTCGACCACGTGATGCAGACGCTGACGACCGTGGTGGCGCCGAAAGCGGCCAGCCGCAAGCTCGAACTGGTGTTCGATCTCGATCCCGCCTTGCCGCCGACGCTGGTGGGCGATCCGCTGCGGCTCGGGCAGGTGCTCATCAACTACACCAACAACGCCATCAAGTTCAGCGAACACGGCCGGATAGAGATCCGGGTGCGCCAGCAGGCCAGCGACGGCCACGGCTGCCTGCTGCGTTTCGAGGTGAGCGACCAGGGCATCGGCCTGTCCCAGGCGGAGATGGCCAAGTTGTTTGTCTCGTTCCAGCAAGCCGACACGTCGACCACGCGGGAATATGGCGGCACCGGCCTCGGCCTGGCGATCTGCAAGGAGCTGGCCCAGCTGATGGGCGGCGATGTCGGCGTCGACAGTCAGCAAGGTGTCGGCAGCACCTTCTGGTTCACGGCCCGGCTCGGCGTATCGGACAAGACCGTGTCCATGCTGATCCACCAACTCAGCGACGCCGCCGCCGAGCTGCTGGCCAGCGCCCACACCTCGGCCGCGACGGTGGCGCTCAAGGTGGCACGCATTCTGCTGGTCGAGGACAATGTCTTCAACCAGCAAATTGCGCGGGAGATGCTGGAGGAAGTGGGCGCCGCCGTTTGCATCGCCAGCAACGGCGTCGAGGCATTGGAACTGCTGCGCCAGGCGCAATTCGATTGCGTCCTGATGGACTTGCAAATGCCGCAAATGGACGGGCTGGAGGCGACCCGCCGCATCCGCGCCGACCCGCAACTGGCCAGGCTACCGGTATTGGCGATGACGGCCACCGCGACCATCGACACCCGGGCGCGTTGCATTGAAGCCGGCATGAACGGTTTCATCTCGAAGCCCATCCAGCCTAGCCTGATGCGCCAGACCATCGCCAACTGGCTGCCGCAAGGCTCGCTGCTGACGGCGCCGCCTGAGCCGCGCCATCCGGTAGCGGTGGTCGAGTCCGCACCTTGCGGCGACGCGGTTGCGATCGACTTCTCGGTGCTGGCCACGCTGTTCGACGACGACCTGCCGAAGGTGCGCAAATTCGCCGTCAAATTCCTGCACAGTGCGCAGGCTGGCGTGCGCGACATGGAGGAGGCGCTGGCGCGCGGCGAAATGCAGGTGTTGCGTGATCTGGGCCACCGCATCAAATCCTCGGCGCGCAGCGCGGGCGCCTTCGGCATGGCCGAGTTGTGCTGGAAGCTGGAGCAACTGGCGCCGGGGGATGCGGGCAGCGAGGCGGCCCGCGCCCAGCCCCTGGTGGCGCAACTGAGGGAGTCGCTGGAACAAGTGGCGGAGCAAATCCTGCGGAACACGGACGACGCCGCCTGAAATGGTGGCGCCATGCTGGACCTTTGGTATTGCAAACCGGGTCCACCCCGTCAGTCAAATGGATCCCAGCCTGGACCCGCCGCAGTCTGCTAATGTGCGCTTTTTCCCCGGGGGATACTTATGAGATTTCTGCTGGTAGCGCTGGCATTGACACTTCCGACTCTCGCCACGGCGGAACGAGCCGACCGATTCCAGAAAACCGTCATTTCCTATGATGGCGAGATGCATTACGACACCATCAAGGGCATCAGCAAGTTCAGCGACCATGTCGAGGCGTCGAAAGGCACTCTGCTGATCTCGTCGGATTTCCTGACCGCGGCGCAGTCACCCGAGGGCGACTATCTCTACACCGTCACGTCGCTCAAAGACAACCTCGCCAGGTTCAAGCAGAAACAGGATGCTTCGAATGACAAATGGGTCAACGGCGAAGGGAAAACAATGGCGTACAGGGAGAAGGACGACTTGCTCACGGTCGATGGCAATGCTGAAGTCAAGATCATCGAAAACGGCAACGTTACCGGCGTCGCGACAGGCGCGAAAATCACCTATGACGCCCGAACCGAACAGATCTTCGTGAAGAGCGCGGGCGACGCCGTCGACCCTGCCAAGAAAACGCGCGCCATGCTGGTGCTCATGCCCAAAGCTGATCCACTAAAAAACTAAGTCCAGGCTCATCCGATGATATAATTTCCTTATGGAAACTTTCCGTATCATCAAATGAAAAATAAATTCAAGTCGCGGTTCTTGTACGCTGTTTGTGCGATCGCCATGGCAAGCAATGCCATATCAGCGCCAGTAGAAGGCACCGGCAAACCGTTTTCCGTCCTTGGAGAACAGCTGCAGCACGCAATACCGAAGGGATGGAAGCTGGCCTGGATGGAAGGCCAGCCCAACGGTGAATATTTTGTCGAATACCTGCCCGAGGCGGAAGACATCAACAGTTGGCGCGAGGGATACCTGGCAATTCGGCGGCTGCCCTCCCCCAATGCGGCCGCAATGGCGCAAATTGAAAAATCGGGTGCCAAGCTGGCCGATGTCGCGCTGTTCCAGTTCATGAAGGGTGCCGCGCAAAGGTGCGGTGGCCACCATCAAGCGATGTCCCAACGAACAGATGCCTCAAATGGTGTTTATCTGGCCGTCAGCGGAGGGTATTGCGACAAGTACGGCAGCGCAGCGCCCTTTGGCGAAGGCTCGCTGATTGCCTATGCCCAGGGCAAGGACTACGTATTCCAGATCCAGTATGGCTGGCGCCCCAAGAGCGAGGCGGATCAAAAAACGAACCTGCCTTGGCATATCGCTCCTGAAACTGCCCGGCAGTATATGGAAGCAATTAAAGCCTCATCGCTTTGCGGCGGCAGCGGGCAGGCGGCTTGCCCGCCAATGGCTGGGGCAAAAGAGTAATGTCGTGCTGAAGACCACGGGCATGCGACACCGCCTTGCAATTTCTCGTTCCGCTTCCCGCCTGAATTGGCTGTGGAAGATTGTTCCTTGCATCTTTGGCCTGGGGTTTTGTACGCCGGTGATCGCCTCAAACAACCAATGTCCCACGCCGATGGCATTCCTCGGCCACAGCATGGCGGAATCCGGAAAGGTGCTCGAGAGGGAATTTCCGGGAAATTGGGACGACAACGGCCCTCTCTGTTCGAGCAATTATTCCAACCTGATGACGCACGTTTTGCCTGCAACCGAGACATCGAATCTTTGCGAAACTCCTCTGCCGGCGAAACGAATAATCATTTTCGGATTTGATGATTCCAGCCGGGTCATCGGCTTAAGTTATATTTTTTCCGCGGCAATTGACCCGGATACGTTAATCAATTGGGCCGCGAATATGCTCGGCGTGAAGCTGAACGCCGTCGACAACTTTCATCACGCCAACCTCTCCAGATGGTTGGGCGTCACAGGCACGTCAAAATGGCAATATCAGTCCGCAGACCAGAGGTATCTTGTAATGGTCAAAGCCAGTCTGGTAGCCGGGCAAACGGACGTCATTGTCTACGACATCCAAGCCGCAGACCTGGAAGCGGCGGCACTGGACACATGCCTGAAGGACTTCGGCCGTTGAACTGATCTGCTATTCAGGCGTGCGTTAGTCAGTCGCCGGGTTGATTCCCGGTTGCTATCCATCCGAAAAAGGAGTATAACTACTCCAACAACGGAGGATTTATGAATCTTACCTACGCTTACCCCCGCAGCCGCTTCGAGCCCACCATACTGGTCGACCTGAACGCCAAGGCCGAGCGCGAACGGCTGTCCAAGGCTGCCCTCAAGGGCTTTTTCAAGCTGGCCGCCGCCTGGAAACTGCGCGACGACGACGCCCGCGAACTGTTGGGCGGCATTTCCAGCAGCGCCTACTACGAGTGGAAAAAACACCCGGAACGCACGCTGGAGGTGGACTGCATCACGCGCATCTCCTACCTGCTGGGCATCTACAAGGCGCTGCACATCCTCTACGGCGACAAGCTCGCCGACGAGTGGATGAGCCTCGCCAACACCAACCTGATTTTCGGTGGCCGCACCCCGCTCGCCTATGTCGCCGCCGGCGGACTGCCCGCCATGCAGATCGTGCGCCAGTTGCTGGACGCGCGCCGCGGAGGACTGTAAGTGCCGGTCAGCCTGATACCACCATTAACCACGCTGCGCCAGTTCGACACTTGCCGTTTGCTGCCCTCGCGCTTCGCCGACATGGAAGACTCGGTCCTCGCGCCCCTCGCCGATAACGAGCAGGATCTGCACGACCTGTTTGAACTGGATAACGCCACCAACGCCCGCCTGCAGGCGCAGAACGGCAACGCCACCGGCATCACGATGGATGAACTGGTGTTTGGCGTGCCGAACTTCCGCATCGTCAACGCCGCCTTTACCTACGCCCGCCCTGAAGGCAGCCGCTTCAACGGCGGCACGCGCGGCGCATGGTACTGCGCCTTCAACGTCGAAACCGCGCTGGCCGAAGTGAGCTTTCACAAAGCCGTCGAATACGCTGAGATCAATCGCTTCGACGACAGCGTGCAGTACCAGACCATGCTGGCCGATTTCACCGCCCCGTTCCATGACCTGCGTGGGCAGCTGCGCTACCTCGGCTGCCTGGCGCCGGACAGCTACATCGAATCGCAGCTGCTGGCGGAACGCCTGCTGGAAGGCGGCTCGCTGGGCATCATCTATCCGAGCGTGCGGTTGGACGGCGGCACCAACCTGGCCTGCTTCCGCCCTGCGCTGGTGGGCAATGTTCGCAAAGGCGCGGTGTATCGGTTAACATGGCGGGGTAGCCCTGTACCGATCATCGAACTTATCTGAATCATGCAAACCAAACCTGAAAACGACACCGACCTGCGTCTCAAAGTAAACCGCGAGACCGCGCGCCTGCCATGGACCGAACTGCTCAAGCATTTCGCGGCCGGCACTGTGGTGTGGGTCGCCAATTCGCTGGACCTGGTCGATGTGGCCGTGCGCATCTCGCACGACGACAAGGCCAACATCACCCAGTGGATGAACGCCGGCCTGCTCGCCAAAGTCAGCGACGAGCAAGCGGCGACCTGGCTGGAGGCCAACGCCGAACTATGGGCGGTGGTCGTCAGCCCCTTCATCCTCGTCCAGCAGGAGAAGGCTGTTCCAGCCAGCGTGCATTAAAACTGGAAGCTGCCAGCGTCGAGCGTGACCGAACCGCCGCAAGCCGGCGTGGTTGCCTCGCGATTGCCGCTGGCGGTGGACTGGTTACTCTCCCAAACGGTGCTCACGCCGTACTTCATGAACTTGTACTGGATCGCCGTTGACGGCGGCAGCTGGAAGGTACGCGACCACGGCACATTGGCGCCGCTGCCTTCGATGTTCAGCTGATCGCTCGCACCCGGCGTCCAGTTGCCCAGCTCCGCGCGATTACCCACCACGTACACGTTCTGCCCCACCACTGTATTCGCATTCGCCACGCGGAAGGTCACCGGCACCGTGGTGCAGGTACCGCCACCGCCGCCACCCACCTTCTGGTTGACGTGCAGCGCTACCGCAGGCACGGTCGCGCCGCCGTTGGCCGGAATACTCACGCTGATCATGCCATTGCTGCCGACAGTGACGCTGTCGCTGGTGCAGCCGGTACCGGCGGCGTTCAGCTGGCCGTGCACCACGTTGCAGTAAGTCCCCGCAGGCAGCAGCGTTTGCAGCGAGGCGTTCCAGGCCGCGTACTCGTTGTTGATCGCGACGAAGCCCTTGGCGCCGCGCCCGAACGCGATCTGGTTGGCGGTGCCGTTGGTGAAGTAGTCGACGCCCTGCCCCGACGTCGCCGCGCGGAAGGCGACCATGTTGGAGATGTCGCTCCAACGGTGGATGAAGTCCCACTGCTGGTTAATCAGTGGGTTGCCGCTGGCGTCGAACGGGCTGGCGCTTGGCGGGGCTTGGTCGTAGTTGGTGAAGCGGAAGCCCGAGTGCAGCTGCGCCGATCCGTAAGGCCAGGCCAGCATGAAGATGTTCGCCAGGTCGTAACGCTTGGTGCCTTGCGTGTCGTTGGTGGTGCCGGAGACGTAGTTGCTGGCCACCAGCGAGCTGCCGTTGCGCTCAGTGTCCCAGTTGTTGACGAAGACGGTCGCCTTCTCGCTCGGCACGAAGCCCCAGGTACCGCCCCAGTTGCCGGGCGTGCCCATGATGGCGCGCACCTGCGACAGGCTGGCGCCGTTCTCGTTGCGGAACATGGCCTTGAGCGCGAAGGTGTACTGGAATTCGTTCAGCGTGCCGATGCTGTAGTAGCCCGAGCGCACCACGTTACTGTCCGGGATCACCTCCTGCGTGATCCACAGCGCCTCGCCGGCCTTGGTGGTGTGCGTGACGCCGCCCATGATCGCCTGCAGGTCGCTCGGCTGCATATGCTTGGCGGCGTCGAAGCGCACGCCGTCCACGCCCATGTTGATCAATTTGGTCAGGTAGGTCTGGACCTGGCCCTGCACGTAGGTGCCGTCGGTCTTCAGGTCCGGCAGGCCGCTCAGGCGGCAGAACATCACGTTGTAGCGATTGCCCGGCGAGCCATAGTCGCCGCCGGCGATGTCGCAGGCGGGATGGAAATCGCTGGAGCTAAAGAACGGATAGGCCAGCGTGGACGAATTCCACGTCGAGCCGTCGGTCGCGGTGCCGGAACCGGCGGCCAGATGGTTGACCACCACGTCCGCATACACGCGCACCTTGGCGGTGTGACAGGTGTTGATCATGGACTGGAACTCGGCCTCGGTGCCCATGTTGCTCTTCAACGAGGCGAAGTTCACCGGCTGGTACACGTCCCACCACGCACCCAGGCTGGCCGAAGCCTGCGGCGGCGATACCTGTACCGCACCAAAGCCCTGCGGTCCGAGCCAGTTGGTGCACTCCTTGGCGATATCGTTCCACTTCCAGCGGAACATCTGCACCGAGGTGTCGGCGGGGTTGAATGCGGCATGGGCGGGTGCGAGGGCGCACGCGCCCAACAGGCCGGCGGCCAATAGGGTTTTCTTCATTTTTCGTCTCCGTGTCGTTTTATTTGTATTTTGGGAAATACTGCAGCCCAGATAAAATGTAGCAGAACTACAGTAAACAACAAGCGAAATACGATTCAATTTTTCACAATCCCCCATAGGAACCGCTTCCACTGGCGATTTTCGCGACACAGATGTAATGCGATTACCTTTGCAATACTGCGGTATCATGGGACGAAAAAACGACACTACAGAATTCCAGCCACTTCATGTCCATCACCCAGCCCGCAGAAAGCGCCAACGACATCGCCACCCATCTCGCCGAGGCCATCGCGGCGCGCAAGCTGCCACCGGGGACCAAACTGCGCGAGGAAGCGCTGTGCCGCCTGTATTCGGTCAGCCGCACCAAGATCCGCGCGGCGCTGCTGATACTGTCCAAGGACAAGCTGATTAACATGGTCCCGGACAAGGGCGCGATGGTGAGTCAGCCCAGCGAGCAGGAGTCGCGCGAGATCTTCGCCACGCGCCGCATCATCGAGGCGGCGCTGGCACGCGAGTTCACCGCCAAGGCCAAGCCGGCCGATTACCGGAAGCTGGAGAAGCATTTGAAGGAGGAACGCAGCACGCTGTCGCAGGTGCCGTCGAAGATGCGCCAGCAGCTGCTGGGCGATTTCCACGTGCTGCTGGCGGACGTGGTGGGCAACCAGGTGCTGAAGGAGATCGTGCGCGAGCTGGTGGGCCGCAGCTCGCTGATCACCATGCTGTATCAATCGGAGCGCGACGCCGCCTGCTCTTCCGACGAACACGCGGCCTTCCTGGCGGCGGCCCGCTCGGGCGACGCGGACAAGGCGGCGGAGCTGATGCTGCACCACCTGAGCCACGTGGAAGCAGCGCTCAACTTCGACATCAACGCCAGCCCGGCCAAGCGCGACCTGGTCTCCGCGCTGCTGATTTAACAATACGGATCGGGATATCGGCTGACGACAATAATTCATTGGACGCACCCTCGCACCTGCCGCAACATGAAATCCTGCATGGGCAGACACAAAATCTATAAAGCGAGACGACAATGACTAAAAAGCTACTCAAGAAATGTGCGGCGGCGGCAGCCATCGTGCTGTGCGCCGCCGGTGTTCAAGCCTCCACGTGGACGCTGACCGGCGACCTCGTTACGCACGACCCCAGCGTCTACAAGGAAAACAGCACCTGGTGGATCACCGAAACCAGCGACAACGGCATTGGCGTCAAGTTTTCGGCGGACGGCCACGCATGGAAGCAAGGCGTGAGCATCTTCGGCAACGGCCTGTCGTGGTGGGGCCAGTACAATAACAATTCCAAGACCGTATGGGCGCCGGACATCCACGTCTGGAACGGCAAGGCGATCCTTTACTACGCGGTGTCCACGTTCGGCTCGCAGAAATCGGCCATCGGCCTGGCCACCGCCAGCAGTATCACAGCGGGAAACTGGACCGACAAGGGCGTGGTGCTGAGCTCCGCGCCAGGCAACAACTTCAACGCCATCGATCCCAACTTCTTCGTCGACAAGGCCGGCCAGCCGTGGTTGTCGTTCGGCTCATTCTGGACCGGCATCTACACCACGCGGGTCGACGCAAACACGCTCAAGCCAATCGGCAGCTGGTTCCATCTCGCGGCCGACAGCACCGGCATAGAGAACTCGTTCATCATGTCGAACGGTTCGTTTTACTACCTGTTCGTCTCCAAGGGCAAGTGCTGCGCGGGCGCCAACAGCACCTATCATATTTCGTATGGCCGCTCGACCAGCGTGACCGGCCCCTATCTCGACAAGAACGGTGTCGACATGCGCAACGGCGGCGGCACCACACTGGATGCCGGCGGCGGACGCTTCATCGCGCCCGGTGGCGAGTCGGTGTCCAATGGCGTGATGGTGCGGCACGAACTGGATAGCCAGAACAACTACAACGGCGTCCTGTTCATCAACGACCTGACGTTCAGCGGCGGCTGGCCTACCTACTGATGAAGGCTGCGGCGACTATCGCGGCGCTGGCGGCAACCGCCCTGCTCAAGGCGTGGGCGTGGCGGGAGCCGCTCGCGCCCGACTCGCCGCCGGCGGAGCGTAAGGCAGCTCCGCTGCCGGCAAAGTCCTGCGCCGCCGATCCGCACGCCGCCTGCGCGGGCGCAGGCGAGGCCCGGCGGGCCGCGCGCCACTGGCTGGATGTGCCAACCGGCGAAGGCAACGCGCCCCCCGGCCTATCACTGACCGACGATCAGCAACTCATCCCCGACTTCGCGCTGCACCAACTGATGGATCGTTTTCTGCTGGACCGCAGCGGCGCCGGCGGAATGCAAGCGCTGACGGAACACCTGCGGCGCGCGCTGCCGGCAGCGGCAGCCAATGAAGCGATCCAGATCGCCGCCCGCTATCAAGCCTACCTGACCGCCCACGACGAACTGCTGGCGGCGCAACACTTCACCTCCGCGAGCGCCGCATCGCAGGACCTGAACCGCATCAGCAGTTGGCAACAGCAACGCCACCAACTGCGCGTCCGCGCGTTCGGCGAGCGGATTACGCTGGAATGGTTCGGCACCGAGGATGCCTATCTGGAGCAGGCGCTCGAAGAACAACGCCAGCGCAGCGAAGGCCGGCCGCCTGCAGCCGACGCCGAGCCCGCGGACCAGGCGGCCCACGACCTGCACATGCGGCTGGCCCTGGATCAGGCCATCACCGGCTATCAGGCGGCAGCCAAGGCCAATTGATGCGCCAGCGCGTTGTGGCGTTCGATCACCACCGGCAGGTCGATGGTGCATAGCACGCCGTCGCGCACCACCACCTTGCCGTTGATGATGCTGTGCGAGACATTCGGCGGCGTGCAGAACACCAGCGCCGCGACCGGATCGTGCAGCGCGCCGGCGAAGCCTATCGTATCGAGCTTGAACATCACGATGTCCGCCGCCATGCCCGGCTTGAGCGCGCCGATGTCGTCGCGGTTCAGCACCTTGGCGCCGCCCAGCGTGGCCATCTCCAGCGCCTGCCGCGCCGTCATCGCATCCGGGCCGAAGCCCACGCGCTGCAGCAGCATCGCCTGCCGCACCTCGCCCATCATGTGCCCGGAATCGTTGGAGGCGCAACCGTCCACGCCCAGGCCGACCGGCACGCCGCTGTCGAGCATCTTGCGGATCGGCGCGATGCCGGAGGCCAGGCGCATGTTCGAACAAGGACAATGCGCGATACCGGTGCCGGTGCGGCCGAACATGTAGATGCCATCGTCGTCCAGCTGCACGCAGTGCGCGTGCCATACGTCGCGCCCCACCCAGCCGCAGTCCTCGGCATATTCGGCCGGCGTCATGTTGAACTTTTCGCGGCTGTAGGCAATGTCGTTCGCATTCTCGGCCAGGTGCGTGTGCAGCGACACGCCGAAATTGCGGGCCAGCGCCGCCGCTTCCTTCATCAAATCGCGCGACACCGAAAACGGCGAACAAGGCGCCACCACGATGCGCTGCATCGCGTAGCGGCCGGCGTCATGGTAGGTCTCGATCAGGCGCTGCGTGTCCTTGAGGATGGCGCCCTCCTCTTCCACCACGCGGTCCGGCGGCAGGCCGCCCTTGGACTGGCCCACACTCATCGAACCGCGCGCGGCGTGGAAGCGCATGCCGATCTTGCCGGCCGCCTCGATGCTGTCATCGAGCTTGCAGCCGTTCGGATAGATGTACAGGTGGTCGCTGCTGGTGGTGCAGCCGGACAGGATCAGCTCCGACATCGCCGCCAGCGTCGACACGTTGACCATCTCGGGCGTCAGGTTGGCCCAGATTGGATACAGGTTGGTCAGCCAGTTAAACAGTTCACCGTTCTGCGCGGCGGGGATCACACGCGTCAGGCTTTGGTACATATGGTGGTGGGTGTTGACCAGGCCGGGCATCACCACATGATTGGCGGCGTCGATGATCTCATCGGCCTGCTGCGGCAGATCGGCGCTGGGGCCGACTTGTTCGATCACGTTGTCCCGGATGTAGACGGCGCCGCCGGCGATTTCACGGCGCTCGTCATCCATCGTCACCAGCACGCGCGCATTTTTGATCAGTAGAGTTTTAGTCATTTTCTATAAGGGCTAAACACTGCGGAAACAATGCGCGGGCACTGCGGAAACAGTAGGGTTGATATCAGGCGTATTTTAAGCTGCTTCACGCTCGGAGGTCAGGAAAGCCTGTGGGACGTCTTCTTCCTCATCGTCATCGTTCAGTTCCAGCGGACGCTCGGGCAGCACCAGGTTCAGGGCCACGGCCACCAGCGCACCAACGGTGATGCCGGAGCCGAAGACCTCCTTGACGAAGGCCGGCAGCTTCGACAACAACTCCGGCCGCACCGTCACCGCCAGGCCGCAGCCGATGGCCACCGCCATGATGATGCCATTGCGCTTGGTGTGCTCGACGTGGCTCAACAGCTGCACGCCGGCCGAGATGATCATCGCGAACATCATCAGCCCCGCGCCGCCCAGCACCGGCTGCGGTATCGTCACCACCACCGCACCCAGGATCGGGAACAGGCCGGCCAGGAACAGCATCACGCCGGTCAATGCAACCACATGGCGGCTCGCCACGCCGGTCAGCGACACCACACCCACGTTCTGCGCAAAGGTCGACACCGGAGGGCTGGACAACAGCGCGGCGAAGGCCGAACCGACGCCGTCGCACAGGATGCCGCGCGCCAGCGTCTTGCCGCGCATTTTGGTCTCGGTGGCGGCGCCCAGCGCCATGAAGGTGCCGGTGGTTTCCACCATCGTGACCAGGTAGGCGATCGCCATCGCGACCACGCCGGCCACCGGGAAGGTCATGCCATAGTGGAGCGGCTGCGGCAGCGCGAAGACCTGCGCGTTCCGCACCTGCGAGAAATCGATCATGCCCATCGATACGCACAACAGGTAGCCGATGAACATGCCGATCACCACCGCTGCCGCGGATACAATCCCCTTGCCGAATTGGACCAGCATGATGACCGTGACCAGCACGAAGGCGGCGATGCCGAGGCTGAGCGGCGAGCCATAGACCGCGCCCGGCGCATGGCCGCCCGCCGCCCAGTCCACCGCCACCGGCACCAGCGACAGGCCGATCATCGTCACCACCACGCCGGTGACGGCATGCGGGAACAGCTTGCGGATCGTCGGCATGAAACAGCTGCCGACGATCATCACCACCGAAGCCGCCAGCGACGAGCCGAGTATCGCCGGAACGCCGTGTTCCAGGCCGATGCTGATGGCCGCGCCGACGAAGGCGAAGCTGGTGCCCATCACGCAAGGAAGCCTGATGCCGATTGGACCTATGCCTTTGCACTGCACCATGGTGACAATGCCCGAGCCAAGCAAGGCGGCGTTGATCAGGGTGATGATCTGGTCGGCCGGCAGCTTGAGCGCCGCGCCCACCACCAGCGGCACGGCGATGATGCCACCCAGCGCGGCAAGCATATGCTGGGCCGCCAGTAATACGGTTGTGAATAGGGGTGGCCGATCCTCGACCTGAAATAACAAGTGATTCATAAACGCGTCTCCGTCTGTCTTTTTTTATGGGCGTTACTTTGCAACTACAACCCGCACGGGCTGCCCTTAACCGTGCGTAGAAAGGATGCTTAGCAACGCAACAGCTCGTGACCGACGCGTTTATTGACGACGATATTGCGCCTCGCCGGATACATTGTCAACGAATTTTGTATACAATTTTTTATCGAAGCGCGGCGTCCCCGCGCAGTGTGGCGATGGCCAGGTCGAGGAAGGCGCGCAGTTTGCGGGACGAGTGGCGGCCTTCGTGGTGCACCACGCTGACCGGCATCGGCGCGGGTTCGCAGTGGCTCAAAACTGCGACCAGGCGCCCATCGGCGAGATACGGCGCGGCCATGTAGGACAGCACGCGGGTCATGCCGAAGCCGGACAACGCGGCGCGCAAGGCGGCGTCGTTGCTGGTGCTGCTCATGCGGGGATGAACCTTCACCACCTGCGCCTTGCCCTCGCATTCGAAGCGCCAGTCGTTGGTGGCCGTGACGGCGGTCGCCGCGACCAGGTCGTGGCCGGACAACTCCTGCGGCGTGGATGGCGTACCACGCGCAGCCAGGTATTGCGGCGACGCGCACAGCACCTGCCTCACCTGCCCCACGCCGACCGCCTGGTAGCTGGAATCGGGCAGCACGCCGATGCGGATCGCCGCATCCACGCCTTCGTCCATCATGTTGACCACGCGGTCGAGGAAGCGGCATTCAACGTCGGTTTCCGGATAGCGCCGCAGGTACTCGGTGACGATGGGCGTGACGTACATCGCGCCGAACATCACCGAGGCCGTGATCACCAAACGTCCGCGCGGCGCGCCGTGGGCGCCGGCGGCGGATGTCTCGGTTTCCACCACGTCGGCCAGAATGCGGCGGCAGTCGGCGGCATAGCGCGCGCCGGTTTCGGTCAGCCGCACCACGCGCGTGGTGCGCAACAGCAGGCGCACGCCCATGCCTTCCTCCAGCTCCGTCACGGCGCGCGTGACCACCGGCGGCGATATCTTCAGCTTGCGGGCGGCGGCGGCAAAGCCGCCTTCGTCGACGACAGCCACGAAGATCGCCATGGCGGAGAGCTTGTCCATATTATTCCCAATTTAGAAATAGTTCATTGCACATTTAATGGATTCTCATTATCCCGCTTATCGATGAAACTGCAAGTGTTCGCTGAACAAACAACCCACAACCCAAAGGAGCAACACCATGACCCGTATCGCCACCATCGAAAATGCCACCGCCAACACCGAACAAAAAGCCCTGCTGGACGCCATCCAGGGCCAACTCGGCATGGTGCCCAACTTCCTGAAAGTGTTCGCCAATTCGCCGGTCGCACTGCGCGCCTTCCTCGGCCTGCACGGCGTGGCCAACGACGGCTCGTTGAATGCCCTGACCCGCGAACGCATCGCCCTGGCGGTGGCGCAGCAGAACAGCTGCGAATACTGCGTGTCCGCGCACACCGCCATCGGCCGCAAGACAGGCCTGAGCGGCGACGAGATGAGCGCCGCCCGCAGCGGCACCAGCGCCGATGCGCAAGCAGCGGTGGCGGTGAAGTTCGCGCAAAGCCTGATGGAGAAAAAGGGCGAGATCAGCGCCGTCGAACTGGCGGAAATCCGCAACGCCGGCTACAGCGAATCGGACATCGTGGAGATCATCACCCACGTCGCCATGAACTTCCTGACCAATATCCTGGCCAAGGCCAGCCGCGTCGAGATCGACTTCCCGAAAGTCGAACTGAAAATCGCCGCCTGATTCCATCCAAAACGAGGAGCCCATCATGGGACGTGCATATTCCGACATCACCTTCACGCCAGCGGTGCGTGAGGTTCAAGAGACCATGGGAAGCCGCGCCAGATATGGGTTCCTCGACCGGATGGAAGACCGGCAGGACAGCCTGGGGAAACGGGAGATCGGCTTCATCGAGGAGCGCGACCATTTTTTCCAGGCCACAGTCAACCAGGACGGATGGCCGTACGTGCAGCATCGCGGCGGACCGGCGGGCTTCCTGCGCGCGCTCGATGCGAAGACGCTGGCCTTCGCGGACTTTCGCGGCAATCTGCAGTATCTCAGCGTCGGCAATCTTAAAACGGACGACCGCATCTCGATGATACTGGTCGACTATGCGGAGCAGGTAAGGCTGAAGATCATCGGCCGCGCGCGCACCCTTGAAGCGGCGGAGGATCCGGCGTTGATGGAGCGGCTGCGCGTGCCCGGCTACGCCGGCCGCATCGAACGGGCCTTCGTCATCACCGTGGAAGGCTACGACTGGAACTGCCCGCAGCACATCACGCCGCGATATACCGAGCAGGAAATTGGCGCCATGACGGCGCCCCTGCATGCGCAGATCCGGCGCCTGCAGGAAGAGTTGGCGGTGCTCACTGCGGCGAAAGCGGAGCCGCCGGCACCGTAAATTCCGGCACAGCCGTCAGCAGACGTCCACCCATTGTCCTTGCGTGACGGCCGCCAGCAGCGCGGGCGTGATCCGTACCATGCTGTTGATGGAGCCGGCGGCAGGCAGCACCTCATCGAAGTTGCTCAGCGAATGATCGAGATAGACCGGCAGCGCCTGCGCAAGGCCGAACGGACAAACCCCACCTACCGGATGGCCGGTGGCTTCCGCCACTTCGTCCGGCGGCAGCATCTTCCCTTTGCCGAAGGCTTCCTTGAATTTGCGGTTGTCTATGCGCGCAACGCCGCTGGCCACGAGCAAAATCACGCGCCCTTCGGCGACGCGGAAGGCCAATGTCTTTGCGATGCGGCCCGGCTCCACGCCGTGCGCCTCGGCCGCCAGCGCCACCGTGGCGGTGCTGACTTCCAGTTCCACGATGGGGAGATCAAGATCACGGGCAAGGAAGAATTCACGAACGGATTGCAGGCTCATAGACTTATGCTAAGCAGTTTTTATCAGCCGGCAGTGTAGCAGCAGGTCAGGTCGGCGTGTCGACGTCGTCCCAATCGCGGTCTTCGAAATGCACCAGCCAGTTCAGCGCGTGGTGTCGTTCCTGCAGCACGCCGTCGTTCAGCGCCGCGGGAGCGGCGGTTTTCTTCAAGATCGCCTGGCGCGTGGCCCAGTGCTGGCGGTAATGCAGGTCCAGCGCATCCAGTATCTCCGCCGCCGGACGCATGGCCAACTGCTTGCGCAAGCCTTCGGTGCCACGCTCGATGACGGTGCGCGAGATGGCCGCTACGTCGCAGATCGCGTCGGCGAACGGCAGCGCCTCCTGCAGGCCAAGCACCCATTGCAGCACCAGGATGGCTTCATAACGCCACAGGAACTGCGTGGTCTCATGCCCCGTCGGCACGTCCTGCTCGAGGAAGGCGCGCTCCGCGTCGGTCAGGCCGGCAAAGGCAGGCGGGAAGCGTTTTTTCAGATCCTCGACGGCGATGGGTTGACCGCCCGTCAGCGACTCGGCTCGGATCGCGACCACGAACAGCGCCAGCATCCGACGCAGCACATCCTCCGGCGTGCGCAGGCGCAGTTCCGGCTCGGAGACCAGTGGCGGCAGCGTGGCCGGCACCGCGATCTTGCGGGAGGCAAGCAGCTCGTCGGAGCGCGCCTTGCGCTGCCAGGCCTGCGGTGGATAAGGCACCACGGCCTGCGGATCGCCGTCGTCGCCCGATGCGGGCAGCAGCACGCGCCCTTGCGGATCGCGCACACTGCCGTCGGCCATGAACACGATGGCGTTCGCAGCCAGCGCCCAGGCGGCAAAGCTGTCCATCGCGCCCTCCTCGACGGACAGGCTGACATGCAGGCGCACGCGCTGCACATGGCGGATCACGTGATACCGCACCTGCGTCATCTGACCAGCCCCGGCTTGGGCCAGATAGTTCATGAAGCCGTTGAGGTGGGGCTGCAATTCGGGATCGGACAGGTCGCGCCGCGCATTGAGCACGTGCGGGAAGCCGGGCTTGGGAACCTCGGCCACCGTGCAGTAGGCGTTGATCTGGATGTGGTGACTGGTGTCTTTGGCGGAGAACAGTTGCTTGATTCGGTTTAGCATGATGTGCTGGACAGTTTAACTGTCCAGCAGTGTAGCAGAGCCCTCCAGGGTCCTGGCTACCGCATGTCGAGCGCGCGGCTCCGGCGTGGGGGTGGGAATGCCCGGTCCAGCGCGGCCAGGTCCTGCGGAGAGAGCTTGATATCGGCGGCGGCGCGGTTGGCGCGCACGTGCACAGGATCGGTGGCCTTGGGGATGGCGATCACGCCGTCCTGGTGCAGCACCCAGGCCAGCGCGATCTGCGCGGGCGTGACGCCGTGGGCGTGGGCGACGGCATGCAGGCCGGGATTGTCCAGCAGCGCGGCCTGTTCGCGGCCGTGCGACTCCAGTGGCGAGTAAGCCATCAACGGCATGCCCTGCTGGCGGCACCACGGCAGCAGGTCGAACTCGATGCCGCGCTTGCACAGGTTGTACAGCACTTGGTCGGTGGCGATGGCGCCGCAGCCGACGGTGTCCTGCATGCTTTCGAGGTCGAAGTTGCTGACGCCGTAGTCCTTGATCTTTCCGGCTTTCTTGAGCGCCTCGAAGCCATCGACGGTTTCGTCCAGCGCGAAGTGGCCCTGCCAGTGCAGCAGATAGAGATCGAGGCAGTCGACCTTCAGCCGGCGCAGGCTGCGCTCGCAGGCGGCCTGAGTGCCCTCGAAGCTGGCGTTGTGCGGATAGACTTTGCTGACCAGGTAGACCTCGTCCCGGCGGCCGGCGATCGCCTCGCCCACCACCTCCTCCGCGCCGCCCTCGCCGTACATTTCGGCGGTGTCGATCAACGTCATGCCGAGGTCCAGGCCCAATTGAAGGGCGCGGACTTCATCGCGCTTGCGGATGGCTTCCTCGCCCATGTTCCAAGTGCCCTGGCCCAGCGCAGCTACGGTTGCTCCGGATGGGAATTTTACGGTTTTCATCATGGCTCCCGCCATTCAAAAAAACGTATAGTATCCCCAACCGTGCTTTTTCAGCAAACGCACCCGCACGTGTTCAGTGCCCGCCGCCGAGGTAGGCGGCGATCACTTTCGGGTCGGTCTTGAGGCTTTCCGCCGGGCCGTGGACCGAGATCGTGCCGTTTTCCAGCACGTAGCCGTAATCCGCCACGTTCAGCGCGGCGGCGGCGAACTGCTCCACCAGCAGCATCGTCACGCCTTCGGACTTCAGCCGCTGGATGATACGGAACACTTCCTCGACCAAAATCGGCGCCAGGCCCATCGACGGTTCGTCGAGCAGGATCACCTCCGGGTTGAGCATGACGGCGCGCGCCATCGCCAGCATCTGCTGCTCGCCGCCGGACAGCGTCCCGGCCAGCTGGTGCTGGCGCTCCTTCAAGCGAGGGAACAGCTCCAGCGATTTTTCCAGGTCGCGCTTGATATCGCCCTTGGGCCGGGCGCGCGTGAAGCGCGGGAAGGCGCCCAGCAGCAGGTTGTCCGTGACCGTCATCGACGCGAACACGCGCCGCCCTTCCGGCGAATGCGCCAGGCCGGCGCGCGCGATCTTGTGCGAATCGGCGCCGGTGATGTCCTTGCCGTCCAGCGTGACCTTGCCCTCCTTCGGCTTGAGCATGCCGGAGATGGCGCGCATGGTGGTGGTCTTGCCGGCGCCGTTGGAGCCGATCAGCGTCACCAGCTTACCCTTCGGGACCTCCAGCGAGATGCCGTGCAGGACCTCGACTTTGCCGTACGACGCGTGCAGATTGGTGATCGATAGCATGTGCTGTCCTCTTTAATGCGCCGCTGGCGCTTTGGTGCCGCCGTGTTCTTCGCCGCTGCCACCCAGGTAGGCCTCGATCACCTTCGGATCGCTCTGCACCGCGGCAGGCTTGCCTTCGGCGATCTTCTGGCCGAAGTCCAGCACCGTCACCGTGTCGGACAAGGCCATCACCACGTCCATGTGGTGCTCGATCAGGATGATGGTGATGCCATGGTCGCGAATCTTGCGGATGATCGCCATCAGCTCCTTGATGTCCGGCGCGGTCAGGCCGGCCGCCGGCTCGTCCAGCAGCAGCAGGCGCGGACTGAGGCCCAGCGCGCGGCCGATCTCCAGCAGGCGCTGCTTGCCGTACGGGAGATTGCGCGCCTCCTCGTTGGCCATCGCCGTCAGACCGACGAACTCCAGGATGCTGGCGGCGCGTTCGCGCGCGGCGCGCTCCTCGCGCTTGTAGCGCGGCGTCTGCAGCATCACGTCGAGCACATTCGATTCGAAGGTGTTGTGCAGGCCGACCAGCACGTTCTCGGTCGCCGTCATCTCGCCGAACAGCTGCACGTTCTGGAAGGTGCGCGCCACGCCGCCCAGCGCGATCTGGGACGGCGTGCGGCCCGAGATCAAGGCGCCGGCGAACGACACCTGGCCGGCGGTGGGCTTGTAGATCCCGGTCAGCACATTCATCATCGTGCTCTTGCCGGAACCGTTAGGGCCGATCAGGCCATGCACCGATCCCTGCACCACGTTCAGGTCCACCTGGTTGAGCGCCTTCAGGCCGCCGAACTGCATCAGGATGCGGTCGACGCTGAGCAGCGTCTCGCCGGCCGCCCCGCCCTTGGCGCGCGCGAACGGCTCGGCGCCGCTGGCCTGCACCGCCTTGGCATGCACGGCGCCCCGCCCCATCAGGCTTTGCAGGAAGCCGACGATGCCGTCCTGCAGATAGTAAACCACGAACAGCGTCATCAAACCGAAGATGGTCAGGCGCCAGTCGACGATGTTTTCCAGCTTGTAGGAATACGCGGCCATGCCGATGGTGGCGACCAGCGGCACCATCACGCCGCGCACGGTGGCGCGCCTTTTGTACAGCATCAGCGCGGCGCCGATCACGCCCAGCACGGCGGCCGCCACGGCGATCTGGCGGAACAGCTCAATATCGGCCAGCAGGCTGGGAAGCATCACCACAATCAGCGCGCCGATCAGCGAACCGGAACGGGTCTTGCGGCCGCCCATGATCACCGCCAGCAGGAACAGGATGGTCAGCTCGAAGTTGTAGGTGTTCGGCGAGATGTACTCCTCCGAATACGCATACAGGCTGCCGGCCAGGCCCGCGAAGCCGGCGCTGATGATGAAGGCGTACACCTTGTAGCGGTACACCGATACGCCCATGCAGTCGGAGGCGATCGGGCTGTCGCGCAGCGCCTCGAAGGCGCGGCCCAGGTTCGATTTCAATATGCGGTGCACCACGATCAGCGACACCACCATCAGCGCCGCCACCATGTAGTAGTAGCTTACTTCGCCGAGCTTCTGGCCGATGATGGTGGGCTTGGCGATCTTGATGCCCATCGGGCCTTCGGTGAGGAAGGTCATCTCGTTGATCAGGATCTGGATGATGGTGCCGAAGGCCAGCGTGACCATCGCGAGGTACGGGCCGGTGACGCGCAAGGCCGGCAACGCGAGGATGGCGCCGAACACCGCGGCGCCGGCCACGCTCACCGGGATCGCGATCCAGAACGGCGCGCCCAGCTTGAACACCAGCACGCCGGTGGCGTACGAGCCGATACCGAACAAGCCGGCGTGGCCCAGCGACACCTGCCCGGTGTAGCCGACCACGATGTCCAACCCGAACAACAGGATGGCGTAGATCAGGATCGTCTCGAACAGATGGATGTAGTAAGGATTGGGAATCAGCACCGGGTACAGCACCAGCACCGCCAGGCCAACGATGCTCGCCGCGAGGAGTTTCTTGTTCATGTCTCAGACCTTTTTGATGGCGGCTTTGCCGAACAGGCCGGACGGCTTGATCGCCAGTACCAGCAGAAGCAGCAGCAGTCCCGGTACTTCCTTGTAGCCGGTCGAAACGTAGTAGCCGGTGGTGGTCTCGGCGATGCCCAGTATCAGGCCGCCGACGATGGCGCCGACGCCCGAGGTCAAGCCGCCGATGATCGCCACAGCGAACGCCTTCAGGCCGAGCGAGGCGCCCATGGTGGCGCCGGTGAGCGTGAGCGGCGCCACCAGCACGCCGGCAAACGCCGCCGTCGCCGACGACAGCGCGTACGAAAAGGTGATCACCATGCGGGTGTTAATGCCCATCAGGCCCGCCGCGTCGCGGTCGTTGGCGGTGGCCACCACCGCCTTGCCGTAGATCGATTTGCGGTTGAAGATCTCCACGGCCGCCATGATCGCCAGCGCGCCGACGATCACCGCCACCTGCATCGGCTGCACGTTCGCGCCCAGCACCTGGAACGGCGCGGAGCTCAATGGCGACGGGAAGGTCAGGTCGTCCTTGCCCCAGATATTCTCGGCCACGTTCTTGAAGATGATGGCCAGCGCGATGGTCGACATGATCCAGCCGAATTCCGACTTGATCTTGATCGCCGGCCGCACGCCTATCCACTCGACGAACATGCCTTGCAGCGCGCCAAACACGATCACCAGGGGGATCATCAACAGGTAGCCCATGTAAGGCCCGCCGTGGATGGTGCCGACCAAGCTAAGTCCAACCAGTGCGCCCAGCATCAGCGACTCCCCCTGGCCGAAGTTGAGCGTGCCGGAGGTGGCGAAGGTGAGCTGATAGCCGAAGGCGATGACGGCGTAGATCATGCCGAGCGCGATGCCGCTGAATGCCAGTTGCAGGAAGATTTCCATGATAACCACCACTTTAGGACGACAAGAAAAAGGCCAGGCTTGAATCCTCAAGACTGGCCAGTACGAAGACCTGCGAGCTTACTTGGCCAGCACTACTTTGCCATCTTTGACTTCGCCGAACACGGTGATGTCGGCGGTGATCGCTTCGTGATTATCTTTGCTGAACGGCTTGTTGTAGGTGGTGACGACGCCGTCGATCTTCTCGTTCAGGTTCTCCAGCGCGGCCTTGATCTTCGGCCCATCGGTGGAACCGGCCTGCTTGATGGCCGCGGCCAGCAGGTAGATCGAATCGTAGCCCTGCGCCGCCGACACCGGCGACGGCATGCGGTCGCCAGGCGGATGGTAGGCCTTGACGTAGGCGTCGATGAAGGCCTTGCGTTTCGGCGTGTTCGGGTCCTGGATGAAGGTCTGCGGCATGCGGGTGCCGTTGCCGTTCTTGCCGGCGTTGTCGATGAAGTTAGCCATCGACAGCGTCCAGCTGCCGATCAGCGGCACTTTCCAGCCCAGCTTCTCCATGCCGTTGGCGATCTGCGCCAGCTCCGGGCCGATACCGTAGGTCAGCACCACTTCGGCGCCGGCCTGCTTGGCCTTGAGCAGCTGGGCCGTCATGTCGACGTCCTTCAGGTTGTATTTTTCGATGGCGACGGCGCTCATCTTCTTCAGGGCCAGCGCCTTCTCCAGGTCCTCGCGGCCAAGCTGGCCGTAGTTGGTGGAGTCGGCCAGGATGGCGACCTTCTTGAACTTGCGGTGGTCGACCGCTTCCTGCACGATCATGTGCGACTGGATGGTGTCGTTGGCGGAGTTGCGGAAGATGTAGTTCTCAGGCTGGTCGGCGAACTGGCGGGTGACGATGGAGCCGGTGGCGACGTTGTTCATGACCGGGATCTTGGCTTCCTGGTAGAAGCGCTGCGAAGCCAGGGCCACGCCGGTGTTGATATAGCCGACGGTGGCGGTGACCTTTTCCTTGTTGATCAGCTCCTGGGCGATCTGCACGCCGCGTTCGTTCTTGGCTTCGTCGTCGCGCTCCACCAGCTGGATCTGGCGGCCCAGCAGGCCGCCCTTGGCGTTGATCTCCGCCACGGCCAGCTTGACGCCGTCGCGCATCGACACGCCCATCGGCGCCGAACCGCCGGTGAAAGGACCTGCAACGCCGATCTTGATGGGATCAGCCGCCATCGAGGAAGCCGAGAAACCGAGTGCCATGCCTGCAACGAGCATTTTCAACTTGAAATTCATCTGTGATCTCCTGTTTACAACGTTCTTATAGTAGTCGCTTACGTGGGAAATTCGGCCGGATGGGCTCCCCATCGATGGGCCATTGTAGGGTAGTAGATCGGCAGCGGCAACAGATAGATGTGCGGCATCGCAGCAAGCCGCAGAGGGGCCGCCGCGTGTAAGCAAGCAGTAAGGAAGGCGTGCGCCGTAGGCCCGGACTACATGCCGGAGGTGCGTTGCGCCAGGGCGCGATTGGCGAAGCGCATCTGCGTCTCGGACAGCGCCTCGTTGCGGTCGAAGCCCATGGAGCCGTCGCGCAGGCCGATGGCCATCGCCATCACCGCTTCAGGATACTCCAGATCCGCGGCTTTTTCTATCAGGTGGCGTGCGGCCTGCTCGTCGCGCTTGACGCCGTCGCCGCTCAGGTACAGGTTCGCCAGCGCGAACATCGCGGCCGGCATCTGGCGGTCGGCCGCGAACTTCAACCAGTGGGCCGCGGCCTTGGCGTCGCGCGCCACCGCCATGCCGTTCCGGTACATCATGCCCAGGTAGTAGGCGGCCAGCGGATCGCCAGCCTTGGCGGCTGCGCTGAAGATCGAAAACGCCTTCGGCAGGTTGGCGGCCACGCCCGAGCCGCCGCGCAGGTACAGGCGCGCCTCGTCGACCGGCCCGGCCACGGCGTAGCCTGCGATACTTGTAGCCGCCAGCAGCAAACACGCCAGCACTTTTCGCCCCTGCTTCATGCGTCCTCCGTTCATAAGGCCAAATCGATGGCGTACAGGGCCAGGCCCTTGCCGCCGCCATCGTCCGTTTTGATCTGGGTGACGGCCTTCAAGCCAGCCTCCCTCGCCAGCTCCACCATGTTGGGGGCGGAATGAAACACCACCGCGCCCTTGGTCGCGACCGGCGCGAACCGCCAGCTGCGCGTGGAACCGTTGCGGGCACGGGTGACGTTCTTCTGCTGCTGGATGTAGGCGATCAGCACATCGCGGCTGGCGTCCGGCGATGCCAGGATGGTCTTGCTGCCATCCAGACCAGGGAAGGCGCCGCCACCGCTGGCGCGGTAGTTATTCGTCGCGACCAGGAATTCCTGCGCCGGCGACAAGGCCGCGCCCTTGAACCGCAAGGCCGTGATGCGCTGGCCGGCGGGTTTGGTCACGTCGATCTGGTAGCTGATGTCGACGTCGCTCAGCATGTCGAAGTTGAAGCCGGGGACTGCGGTGTTGACGAGTTCCTGCTGCGCGGCGCTGGCCGGGTCGATGCGGTTGAAACGTTCCGCAGCTTTTTCCAGCCAGGCCTTCAGGCCGGCGCCGTCCACCTTCACCACGTGCAGCGCGTTCGGGTACAGGTACAGGTCGGCCACGTTGTTCAGCGCCAGGCCGCCCGGCTTGACGTCGGTGTAGTCGCCCGCGCCGGCGGCGCCGGCCTTGAACGGCGACGCCATCGACAGCACCGGCAGCGCCGCGTACTGCGGCAGGTTGGCCTTGACGTAGTTCCGCACGTAGGCAGTCTGCGCCTGGTTTACCACTTCGATGGCGCTGCTGTCGCCGATGTCGGCGAAATAGGTCGTCATGCGAAAGTTGCTGCTGCCGACCGGTGTTTTCACGTAGCCGATGGTGGCCTCGTGCTCGGCCGCGACCAACGGTGCGATGGCCGGATCGGCGGCGACGTAGCTGCCGTCGGCGTTGCGCGTCGAGCGCACTTCGACCGTGGTGCGGCTCTTGTCCACCACCCAGGCCTTGCCGTCGTACTTCAGGCGCAAGCCGATCACGCCCAGGTGCTTGCCCCACAGGTTGGCCATCACGGCGGGCACGCCGTAGACCGTGCCTTTGGCCTTGTCCACGTCCGGCAGGCCGAATTCCGGCACCTTGCTGGCGGCGTCAGGGAACGGCTGGTGCGAGTGGCCGATCATCATCGCGTCCACGCCCGGCACCTGCGCCAGGTAGTAGTTGGCGTTCTCCATCTCCGGCGAATACGGCGCGCCATCGAGGCCGCCGTGCGAGATGGCCACCACCAGGTCCGCGCCCCGCGCCCGCATTTGCGGAATGTACTTGAGCGCCGTCTCGCGCACGCCCTCGGCGTAGACTTTACCTTCCAGCCAGTGCTTATCCCACGACATGACCACCGTCGGCGCAAAGCCGATGATGCCGACCTTGATCGTCGCCGTCACCGGCTTGCCATCGGGGCCGGTGGCGCTGATCCGGCGCGTGAGGATGCGGTATGGCTCGAACAGCGGCTGCCTGGTCTTGGCGCTGTAGATATTCGCCAGCACGATGGGGAAGTTTGGTCCGGCGCAGCGCGGTGCGTTGGCCGGCACGCCGTCCACGTCGAAATGGCTGGCGGTGACTTGGTTCAGGTAGGCCAGGCCGTAATTGAATTCGTGGTTGCCGATGCCGCCGCCGTCCACGCCCAGCGCGTTCATGGCCTTGTAGATGGCCAGCGGCTGGCCGCACGGCACCGGCGCGACCAGCGCCTGGTAGTCGGCCAACGCCGTACCCTGGATGGCGTCGCCGTTATCGAGCAACAGATTATTGGGGAATTCGGCGCGCGCCTGCTTGATCAGCGTCGCGGTGCGTTCCAGGCCGATCGACGGATCGGCCTTCAGCTTGTAGTAGTCGTAACTGAGCACGGTCGCGTGCAGGTCGGTGGTTTCCAGCAGCGCCAAAGTGGCCTGCGCGCCCAGGGGCGTGGTCTCGCCATGCGGCAGGCCGGCACAGCCAAGCAACAGGGTGGGCAACGCGAGTGTGAGGCGGCGAACTGCTGAATGCATGTAGAAAATAGCTAAAGTTGCAACTTTTTGGCAACGGACCGATGCGCAACATCATACGCACGTGATTTCCTTGCATCAAGCAACTTAAGGCAGAGAGGCCATAATTTTATGTCATGTGTGGCAAAAATGTCACCTTTTTGCATTCTATTGGGGAGGCGGCCTGCCATCCGCGCCGGCCCCGGCGTCGCGCTGCCCATTTAGCTGCGAGAGAACGGCCCGGCTAGGGTATAATCGAAGGTTTGATTTCAGCCTTAGAAAAGAAGAAAACATGGAAGCCGAACGCATCAACTCCCTCTCCGCCCTGCTCGCCGATCTGACCTCGCGCGAAGCCGAACTTCGGAGGTATCTTTGACTTCGATAAAAAGTCAGAGAAACTCGAACAAGTAAACGAAGAACTGGAAGACCCGACGGTCTGGAACGACCCGAAAAAGGCCCAGGATCTCGGCAAGGAAAAGAAATCGCTCGAAGCCATCGTCTTCGCGCTGACCAAGGCCGACACCGACCTCAAAGACATGGGCGACCTGTTCGCCATGGCCAAGGAAGAAGGCGACGACGACACGCTGGAAGCGCTGATCGCCGACGCCGAGGAAGTCCGCAAGGTCATCGAAGGCATGGAGTTCCGCCGGATGTTCAACAATCCGATGGACCCGAACAACTGCTTCATCGACATCCAGGCCGGCGCCGGCGGCACCGAGGCCCAGGACTGGGCTTCCATGCTGCTGCGCCAGTACCTGCGCTATTGCGAACGCAAAGGCTTCAAGGTCGAGGTGATGGAACAATCCGACGGCGAGGTGGCCGGCATCAAGACCGCCACCATCAAGGTCGAAGGCGAATACGCCTATGGCTTCCTGCGCACCGAGACCGGCGTGCACCGCCTGGTGCGCAAGTCGCCGTTCGACTCGGCCAACGGCCGCCATACCTCGTTCACATCGCTGTTCGTGTACCCGGAGGTGGATGACTCGATCGACATCGAGATCAACCCCGCCGACCTGCGCATCGACACCTACCGTGCGTCCGGCGCCGGTGGCCAGCACATTAACAAGACCGACTCCGCGGTGCGCCTGACGCACGGCCCGTCCGGCATCGTGGTCCAGTGCCAGAACGACCGCTCGCAGCACCGCAACAAGGCCGAGGCGATGGAAATGCTGAAGGCGAAGCTGTACGAACTGGAACTGCGCAAGCGCATGAGCGAGCAGCAGAAGCTGGAAGACTCCAAGACCGACGTCGGCTGGGGACACCAGATCCGCTCCTATGTGCTGGACCAGTCGCGCATCAAGGACTTGCGCACCAACTTCGAGACCGGCAACACCAAGGGCGTGCTGGACGGCGACCTGGACGACTTCATCTCGGCATCGCTGAAGCAAGGCGTCTAATGAGCTCCTCGAATTCGCAGCGCGCGTTCATCTTCGACATGGACGGCACCATCGTCGACAACATGGCCTTCCACACCAAATCGTGGCTGGCCTTCTTCGCCCGTCGCGGCCACGACCTCGACGCCGATGAATTCTTCCGCGCCACGGCCGGCCGCCAGGGCCATGAAATCATGAGCACCTACCTGGGCAAGCCGATGTCTAAGGAAGAATGCGCAGCGCTCGACTTCGAGAAGGAATCGCTGTACCGCGAGCTGTACGCGCCGCACCTGGCGGCGGTCGACGGCTTCGAAGCCTTCATCGCCCGCGCCAAAAGCGCTGGCGTCAAGCTGGCCGTGGCCACCGCCGCGCCAAACGAGAACATCGACTTCACGCTCGATGGCCTGGACCTGCGCAAGCAGTTCGACGCCATCGCCGGCGCAGCAGATGTCGCGCGCGGCAAGCCGGAGCCGGACGTGTTTCTGCTGGCGGCGGAGCGCAGCGGCGCCCTGCCCGTCCACAGCATCGTGTTCGAAGACGCGCCGCTGGGCGTGGAAGCGGCGCGCCGCGCCGGCATGCGCGCGGTGGTGCTGACCACCACCCTGCCGGCCGAAGCCTTCGCCGAATTCGACAACGTCATCGCCGTCGTGAACAACTTCAGCGAACTGGATGTCGAAGAGCTCTTCGCCGCCGCCATTAACTAATCATCACCTCAACAAAAGAACAGACCATGACTACGGATCTTCAAGAACAAGCAGCAGCGCCGGACGAAAACAAGATCATCGCCGAGCGCCGCGCCAAGCTGGCCGCCATCCGCGAACAAGGTGTCGCCTTCCCGAACGACTTCAAGCCACAGCATAAAGCCGCCGACCTGCACGCGCAGTACGGCGCGAAGTCGCGCGAAGAGCTGGAAGCCGAGCCGGTCACCGTGGTGCTGGCCGGCCGCATGATGCTCAAGCGCGAAGCCGGCAAGAAGGCCGCCTTCGCCACGCTGCAGGATTCGTCCGGCCCTAAAGCCGACGGCCGCATCCAGATCTACGCCACGCTGGACCTGACCGGCGAAGCCGCGATGGCCGCGCTGCACCACTACGACCTGGGCGACATCCTGGGCGTGGTCGGCACGCTGTTCAAGACCAAGACCGATGAACTGACCATCAAGGTGTCGGAACTGCGCCTGATCACCAAGTCGCTGCGCCCGCTGCCGGACAAGTTCCACGGCCTGGCCGACCAGGAAACCAAGTACCGCCAGCGTTACGTCGATCTGATCATGAACGAGGAAACGCGCCGCACCTTCAAGGCACGTACCGCCGCGATTTCGTCGATGCGCCGCTTCATGGAGAAGAACGAGTTCATGGAAGTGGAAACGCCGATGTTGCACACCATTCCAGGCGGCGCCGCGGCCAAGCCTTTCATCACCCACCATAACGCGCTGGACATGCAGATGTTCCTGCGTATCGCGCCTGAGCTGTACCTGAAGCGCCTGGTGGTCGGCGGCTTCGACCGCGTGTTCGAGATCAACCGCAACTTCCGCAACGAAGGCGTGTCGGTCCGTCACAATCCTGAATTCACGATGATGGAGTTCTACGCGGCCTACACCGACTATCACTGGCTGATGGACTTCACCGAAGCGATCATCCGCCAGGCCGCGATCGACGCGCACGGCACCGCGACGCTGACCTACGGTGGCCGCGAGCTGGATCTGGCCAAGCCGTTCCATCGCCTGACCATCGTCGAAGCGATCAACAAGTACGCGCCTGGCTATACGCCGGAGCAGTTGACCGACGTTGAGTTCATCAAGACAGAGCTGCTGAAGTTCGGCGTGAAGCCGTTCGCCACCGCCGGCCTGGGCGCGCTGCAACTGGCGCTGTTCGAAGAAACCGCCGAGGCGCAACTGTGGGAACCGACCTACATCATCGACTATCCGGTTGAAGTGTCGCCGCTGGCCCGTGCTTCGGACACCCGCGAAGGCATCACCGAGCGCTTCGAGCTGTTCATGGTGGGCCGCGAAATCGCCAACGGCTTCTCCGAGTTGAACGATGCGGAAGACCAGTCGGCACGCTTCCTGTCGCAAGTGGCGGCCAAGGACGCGGGCGATGAAGAGGCGATGTTCTACGACGCCGACTACATCCGCGCGCTGGAATACGGCATGCCGCCAGCCGGCGGTTGCGGCATCGGCATCGACCGCCTGATGATGATCATTACCGACTCGCCGAACATCCGCGACGTGCTGCTGTTCCCGCACCTGCGCCGCGAAGAGTAAGCAAGCAAAAAGGCCGCTCAACCGAGCGGCCTTTTTTTTCTACCGTTGTTCCTATTGCGGGAGCTTGCCACGATAGGCCGTCCGCATGACCGTGCCGCCCTCTTTCGTCGTGAGCAGCGAGACCAGCATGTCCGGCAGGATGAACACCGTGGCTTGCCCACGGGCCGCGGCGATGACGAGATCTCTCAGCCGATAGTTGATGGAGGGCCCGATGTTCAGCTTTGACTTGATCAGGTCATCGCAATCCGGCCACCATTGTTTATGGGTACACTGGTCCGATCGCACGTGCGGTATCCTGCGGCTCTCCAGCCGCTTTGCATATTCGGCCATCACCTGTTCCGGGGGCGAGTCGGAATACAAGGCATAGCCGCTGTAGATTCCAGACGAGGTTTCATACGCGAGCAGCTTGACGTTTGCGCCGAAGGCCTGCGTGGGAACCGAAGGCGCATAGACCATCGGCTGCGCAGGATCATAGGGAATCGCCTTCACCACTTCGTCCCTGCTGGCCTGGTGCCAGTTGGCCAGGCAGTGGGCGTCGGCCGCCGTGAAACAACTGCGGTAGCCGGTCCGTTCGCTGAGAAAAATCTCTTCCGCCGGATTGGCGGCCGGGGGCGCCACCGGCGCCAACGGTTCGGCTGCCCATTTGCCGTTGCTGTCCCGCTGCCATTTGTAAGTGGCGTTGAACCAGGTCCAGAGACGATCGTATGGGTTGACATCGGACTCGGGCCGGGGCGCGAGTTCAACGCTCGGAAACGGAATGGGATCGCGCCGCTCGCCATTCTCATCGACGACCATCACGAACGACGGCGCATCCATATCGTCGACATAGGCGAACGATTTCTCGTCGGGCGATACCGCTGCGAGCTGGTTGGCGGACAGGCGCTTGAGCAGGTCGACGGGCTGCGGCAGAATACTGACCTTCATGGGAAAGACGCTGAGCAGGAATCCCGGCGTCATCGCGCGCGGAAAATACCTGACGCCCTGACGGAAAGGATAGCCAAAACTGAAGCCCCGGGTGGCCACACGACGGGTATCATCCCGCCCCGGGGGGCCCTGCTCTATGCGTTCGACCACAGGTTTGCCGTCCACCTCATGAATCAGGAGGTCCCGCCAGTAGTAGTCGTCATAGACTTCGGCGAAAAAGGCTGGCGTATCCAACTCCGACCAGGGCTCGAGTTGGCGCGCGTCCTTGATGACAATTTTGTCGCGATAAATCAGTCGCTCGGATATCACCTGTCCGGAACTCATATAACTTCCGCCACCCAAATACCTGACGGTTAGCTTGGTGAACTCCCCGTGCGGGACGGCCTTGATGACATCTTCGTCGTCGAAAAGGGTTTTTGCGTATTTCCCCTCAGGCTTGTAGTGCATCGTGCTAAAACAACCGGTGAGCAGGGACGCGGCCAGCATCGCTGGGCCAAGCAATTTGACTAGTCGGGCTACGCTCATTTTCATCATGGGGTGTAGACCACCACGGTTCCGGCCATAAAATCGTGCGGCGGGCGCCGGCGTTTATTGGTCAACATAATGATCGTCTCTCCCCAGGTCCAAATGTTCGACAACAAAGTGACGAGGCCGTACCAGGCCGGCGCCAGCTGACTGATTTTTTCAGTGCACTCCAAGAACCAGAGCATGTAGTAATCGGCATCCGCTATATTCATGGTCCCGATCAGCAGCGCCAAGCACAAACGATACGGAATACCGCAGCGCCGCTTGGCGCCGCTTAGTTATTGAGGTCACGTAGTCTAGCGGATCGAAGGCAATATAAATACACGGATTGTCACACGGTTCAGTGGCATGCCCCCCCGTGTCGCGCTAAGCGGTGGAAAACCATGCCCGTTTCGGGTATAGTTTGGAGGTCAAGATGACACGCTTCCTCAAGCGAAAGACTGTCCGATGCCGCCTTGTGCAAAGCGGCTCAGGAGATGGAAAACGGTCTGGTTGACGCAGACCTGGGCGGATTCCTCTACAAGAAGCGGATTGCCCGCCCCGGCGGAGGCAAGAGCAGCGGCTACCGCACGCTACTGTCGGCCAGGATCGACAGCCGCTACGTGTTTCTGCATGGGCTCCAAGGGAGACAAGGCAAACATCACGCAGGACGAGAAGAAGGCGCTGCCGACATCAAACGCCTGCGCGAGGGCTTGAAGTTCAGCCAGCCGGTATTCGCACTTCATTTGCATACGTCGGCATCAACCGTGCGCAAATGGGAGCAAGGTGACACCCATCCCACGGGCCCTGCCCTCAAACTGCTCAACATCCTCGCCGACAAGGGCTTGCAGGCCATTATCTAACGGCGGCGTTCGTCCGCAGACTAGCCAGTCTCATCCGCCGCTGTGGCACCAAGAGCGCAGCGCAATCCAAGATCATGCTTGACTGCCTAACGAACGTTAGTTAGAGTACTCACTTCTACTTACAAACAGGAATTGGCGCATGATTCTGGCTCAACAAGACAAACGCAATTGGAGCGACTCCGGCATTCCCGGAGTGCAGACCTGTTCGACCTGGACCGGCAACGACGGCGATGGCGGCTACCTGGCCAAATTCCAGGCTGGCGCGCGGTTTCCAAAACACGCTCACGATGGATGGGAGCAGATCCTCGTCCTATCGGGCGCCATCCGCTTTAACGAGGTCGAGATGCGCCCAGGCGACGTGCTGCAGGTTCAGGGAAGCGATGAACATGAAGCCTGCGCATTGGAAGAAACGCTGCTGTTCGTTGCCCACCGCGGCGGCATCGAGATACTGGCCTGACCGAATGATGCACTCGAAGAAAAATCAGCCGGCGCTGACGCGGGAAACCATACTCGCCGCGGCAACGCGCCTGTTCCAGCAGCGTGGATTCAACGGCCTGGGTATGCGTCAGATCGCAGAGCACCTGCAAATAAAGGCGCCCAGCCTGTATCACCATTTCGCTTCAAAAGAAGATTTGACCAGGCACGCGCTGCGGCAGTATCGGGAGGAACAAGCCACGCGGCTGCTCGCCATCGAGGACGGCGAAGACTTGGCCGAGCAGCTTCGTATGTATGCAGGCCTGTTTGCCGAAATGCTGCACGACGGGAATCGTCTGTGCATGTACGTGACGATGGTGCGCGAACCGTCTTTTCAGGAGCAAGCCTGCGTCGACGAGCTGCAGCTGTTCGCCAAACAAAACGTCGACTGGCTTGAGAAGATTCTGCACGCTGGAAAAGGCGGCGCGCGCTTGCCGGCGGGCGTACGAGAACGCGAGCTGGCGGAAATCATTTTCGCGTCTTTCGAAGGCTTCATGACGGTTTCCCTTGCAGATAAAACGCCATCCGCGACGTTTCGGAAAAAAGCCGCCAATCTCCTGAAGATCGTGATCGGCTCAGCCGCTTAACTAAGCGGCCTTTTTTTACCGGCGATCATTTGCCGCCGCGCGCAGGCAGGTAAATCCATCCTTCTCAGAATTCTGCCCAGTCTTGTTCAGCTACAGCACCCACCCGCTTCAGCGGCTTGGTGGCCGGCGCGCTAACCTGCCGGGTTATAGGGGCGCGATGGTCTGCCGTCTCCAGCCTCACAACAGCCGCAATGTGCGCCCCATCCAACTTGAACACGCCCACCACTTGCGACAGATTGCTGGCTTGATCCTGCAGCGATCCCGCCGCTGCGGCGGCTTCCTCGACCAGCGCGGCGTTCTGTTGCGTGACCTCATCCATCTGCACGATCGCCTGGTTGATTTGCTCGATGCCCAGGGTCTGCTCTTGTCCAGCGGTCGTAATCTCCGACATGATTTCGGTCACGCGCTTGACGCTTGCCACGATCTCGTCCATTGTCGCCCCGGCCTGGCCCACCAGTTGGGCGCCGATATCCACCTTGTCGACCGAGTCGTCGATCAGCGTCTTGATCTCTTTGGCGGCGGCGGCCGAGCGTTGCGCCAGGTTGCGCACCTCGGAGGCCACCACGGCAAAGCCCCTGCCCTGTTCTCCGGCGCGGGCCGCTTCAACCGCAGCATTCAAGGCCAGGATATTGGTCTGGAACGCAATGCCGTCAACCACGCTGATGATATCGACGATCTTCCGGGAAGACGCATTGATTGAACTCATGGTATCAACCACCTGCGCCACCACGCCGCCGCCTTTGACGGCCACCTCGGAAGCGGACACCGCCAGTTGATTGGCTTGCCGGGCACTGTCGGCGTTCTGCTTAACGATAGACGTCAGCTCTTCCATCGACGACGCTGTTTGTTCCAGCGAACTGGCTTGCCCTTCGGTGCGCGCCGACAAATCGAGATTGCCGGCCGCGATCTGCGCCGAAGCGGTGGCGATGGTGTCGGTGCCGCTGCGAACCTGACCCACGATTTTCCTCAGGCTGTCGTTCATGGTCTTCAGCGCCTGTAATAACTGGCCAATTTCGTCAGCCGACGTGACGTCGATGCGGCTGGTCAAATCGCCCGCCGCCACGGTCTCCGCCACTTTTACCGCCTCACTGATCGGACGGGTGATCGAACGGGTGATGCCATACGCAAAAGCCACGCCGATCAGCAGCGCCGCCAGGCCCAGGCCAACCATCAGATTCCGGGAGGACGCAATGTTTTGCTTGATGTCGGCTCCGCTGGCTTCAACGATCTTCTTCTGCTGGTTAGTCAATTCCTTGACGCTGCCCTGCAGCGCGTCGAGCATTGGGAGCGTTTCCGCGATCATCAAGCTTGTGGCCTGCTCGCGCTGATCCTCTGCCACCAACTTGCCAACCTTGCCGAAGGAGACCACATACCGCGCACGTTGCTCCTTGATTCTTGCCAGCAGGGCCCGTCCTTCCGGCAAATAAACCAGGCCATCGAGCGTCGCCAGCGCCTCGCTGATGGTCTTCTTGTTGACCTCGATCTGTTCGCGCACCTTGTCGGCATAGGCCTTATCGGGCGCGATCAGCAACTCCATCGAGCGGCGCGCATTGGCCCGCGTCGTGGCGTCGATGACGTTTGCCGCCTCCGCCTTGATCCAGTCCTTCTCGATCATTTTGCCGCTCGTTTCGCCGATGTCCGCCAAGTGCATGAGACTGACCACGATCAGCGCCGCCATCAGCGCCAGCACCAGCCCGAAACCTGCGCCGAGACGGCCGGCGATCCTAATATTTGCGAAATTCATTTAGACTCTCCTGACTCTGGATAACTGCGATATGCGATTACGTTACATCGGAGCGCACCCTCGCCTGGCGGCCAGCGCGCTTTTCGATCAATCCGATGTGTTCTCGTCGTGCGCCCGTTAGCCATCACGGCATAGATCGTCTGTCCCGGCGCGGCGCGTGAGCGCTGAGGCCGTTGCGAGACCTATTCGGTGAGATTTTGCACGGGTTTGGGTGCGAGGAGCTTCGGTTGGCGCGAAATTGACATAATTGACTAATTCAATTATACGCTTATCTGGATTTCGTGGATTTGATGATTTTTTTATCAACATCAGAGCCGGCAGCGCGGCTTCAGCGGACCACGCGCCTGCTTGCCATCGAAGCCGGCGCTGGCTTGACGGCTATGCTCCGCAAGCCTCTTTGACAAACTCCGGCCCATCCCATCCGTCCAGATACTTGACCAGCCGGTCGTCCACATCGACCACGCGATGGCGGTAGAACAGGTGCATGGTTGGCCCCAGGGCGGCAGGCAGGTCGCCGCCGGCGGCGCGGGCCGCAAGGCTGTTGGGCACCACACGCATGTCGAGACGGTTGGTGCCGAACATGGTCTCGCCGCATCCGGCGCAAAACGCGCGCGCCATCTGTTTGGCGGGATGCGCGAACGTGACGACCGCGCCCCTGGCAACGCGGACCGCCGACGCGGGCCACGCCGTCGCCGACAGCATGGGCGTGCCATAGAAATCGCGGCACGAGCCGCAATGGCAATTCGCCCGCGCGGCCGGCTCGCCGCGCAATTCAATATGCACAGCGCCACACAGGCACTGTATGGAAATTGGATCGGTCATCGTGGCTTGAATTTGTCCGGCGTCCGCGCGCTCCGCGCGCGAACGCCGGCTGGCGTTACTGGATCACGCGATAGCAAGGCGTGTACTGCTTGCCCGCGAGCTTCATGCGATGCTGCGCCACGAAGGATGCCAGCAGCGCATCCATCGGCCCCATGATCTCCTTGTCGCCGTGGATTTCGAAGTGGCCGAACTTCTCGATGGCGCGTATGCCCTCGTCCTTGACGTTACCGGCCACCACGCCCGAAAACGCCCGGCGCAGATTCGCCGCCAGCAGGTGCACTTCCTGGTTCTTGTGCAGGCTCAGGTTGCGCATGTTCTCGTGCGTGGGCGCGAACGGATGCTGGAACTCGTGGTCGATCTTCAGGCCCCAGTTGAAGTAGTAGGCGTCGCTGCGGGATTTGCGGAACTCGCGCACCTGCTTGATCCCAGCCTGCATCTCGCGCGCCACCAGCTCGGGATCGTCGATGATGATCTTGTAGCGCTGCTGCGCCTCCGGGCCCAGCGTATCGTGGATGAACTGGTTGATCTGCACGAAGTACTCGCGCGACGTCTCCGGCCCGGTGAACACCAGCGGGAACGGGATCTCGGCGTTATCGGGATGCAGCAGGATGCCCAGTATATAAAGGATCTCCTCGGCCGTCCCCGCGCCGCCGGGGAACACGACGATGCCGTGGCCGGAGCGCACGAACGCTTCCAGGCGCTTCTCGATGTCCGGCATGATCACCAGCTCGTTGACGATCGGGTTCGGCGACTCGGCCGCGATGATGCCCGGCTCCGAGATGCCGAGGTAGCGCCCCTTGTGCAGGCGCTGCTTGGCGTGGCCGATGGTGGCGCCCTTCATCGGACCCTTCATCGCGCCGGGACCGCAGCCGGTGCAGATGTCCAGGTCGCGCAAGCCCATTTGATAGCCGACTTCCTTCGAGTAGTTATACTCGGCGCGGTTGATCGAGTGCCCACCCCAGCACACCACCAGGTTGGGGTTGAGCATGGGCTTGAGTACGCCGGCGTTGCGCAGGATGTGGAACACCGAGTCGGTGATGCCTTCGGTGCTGCCCATGTCGAACTTCGGATTGTCGCTCACCTCATTGCTGACGAAGACGATATCGCGCAGCACCGCGAACAGGTGCTCGTGGATACCCTTGATCATTTTGCCGTCGACGAAGGCGATCGCCGGCGCTCCCTTGATATCGAGCTTGATGCCTCGCTCGCGCTGCACAATGCTGATTTCGAACGACTTGTATCGCTCCAGCAGTTCCTTTCCATCGTCGATCGTGCTGCCGCAATTGAGCACGGCCAGCGCGCAATTGCGGAAGATGTTATAGAGGCCGCCCTGGCTTGTGTCGAGCAGCTTGTTCACTTCCGCCTTCGAAAGCACTTCCAGCTGGCCTTCGGGCGAAATCAGGGTATCGACAACGTCATGTTCCATGATGCGAAAATCCTTATTCAAATTCGATGCATAACAGGTAAGCCTGCCCTGCCAATATACGACAAACCAGCGCATTGTGGGGCGGAGAATGCCGCAGCAGGAATTTACATAGTTCTTAGCACAAAAGACATAACTTTGCAGACACGCCATCAAAATGTACGAGCGGAGTGATTTGTAGATTAAAATGGCGCCCAATTTGGCTCCCCATAAGGGAACCCGAGACACTTTTCATAGATCATAAAATTAGGAGAAGCCGCATGAGCGGTGCTACCACCACCAATACGGAAGTCGCTATTCCCGAATTCAAGCAGATCATGGGTCACCCTGCTCCGCTGTGGATGTTGTTCATGACCGAGTTCTGGGAGCGTTTCGCGTTCTACGGCATACGCTGGGCCCTGGTGCTCTACGTCGTGGCGCAGTTCTACAGTGGCGCGCCCACCGGCGAGGCTCCAGCCAACCTGATTTACGGCTCCTACCTGGCGCTGGTCTACGCCGCCGCGCTGTTCGGCGGCTACGTGGCCGACCGTGTCCTCGGCTACCAGCGCTCCATCCTGGTCGGCGCGACCTTCATGGCGGCCGGCCTGTTCATGATCGCCTTCCCCAACCAGACCGTATTCCAGCTTGGCCTGGCGACCGTCATCGTCGGCAACGGCATGTTCAAGCCGAACATCTCGACCATGGTCGGCAAGCTGTATAGCGCCGCCGATCCACGCCGCGACTCCGGCTTCACCATTTTCTACATGGGGATCAACTCCGGCGCGATGGTTGCACCGGTGCTGACCGAGTGGCTCGCTTCGACCATCTTCGGCACCAACGGCATGCCCGCTTACAAAGTGGTGTTCATGTCGGCCGGCGTCGGCATGCTGATCTCCCTGGTGTGGTTCTTCATCGGCCGCCGCAACCTGAAAGGCATTGGCGCTGCGGACGCATCGAACTCCGATCCCAAGCGCGTGGCGTATGTGGTTCTGGGCTCGCTGTGCGTGATCCCCGTGGTTTACTTCCTGCTGGCCGCCGGCGCCAACAACCTGCAGATCGTGCTGTCCGCGCTGTTCATCCTGCTGTCGGTGATGCTGCTGATCGAAGGTATCAAGAACGGCAAGGTCGCCCGCGACAAGGTCATCGCCATGCTGCTGATCTTCTTCTTCAACATCATGTTCTGGATGTTCTTCGAACAGGCAGGCAGCTCGTTCACCTTCCTGGCCGAGAAAATCGTCAACCGCGAGATGTACAACTGGACCTTCCCTGTGGCCTGGTTCCAGATCTTTAACTCGCTGGCCATCATCGGCTTCGCGCCTGTCGTCGCCTTCGTCTGGATCGCCATGCGCGGCAAGAATCCTTCGATTCCGCGCAAATTCGGTTTGGGCCTGCTGTTCAACGGCTCCGCCTTCGGCCTGCTGATGTTCGCGCTGTCGTCGCTGGTCAGCGCCGACAACCATATCCCGTTCTGGACCCTGGTCATGGTCTATGTGCTGCAGTCGATCGGTGAACTGTGCCTGTCGCCTATCGGCCTGTCGATGGTGACCAAGCTGGCGCCTACCCGCCTTGTTGGCCTGGGCATGGGCGGCTGGTTCCTGTCGACCGGTATCGGTAACAACCTGTCGGGCATCTTCGCTTCGTCGGTCAGCGGCGAGAGCGGCATGTCGGTGACGTCGGCGCTGTCCGGCTACACCTTCGGCTTCTGGTCGCTGATGGCCGGCGGCGTGCTGCTGTTCCTGATCGCACCGCTGATCCAGAAGCTGATGCACGGCGTGAAGTAAGCGTCTTCCGCACCAAACAAAAAACCACCTGCACGAGGCGCGATCTTAAGCGCTCCGGCAGGTGGTTTTTTTATGCGGCCTGCTTGTACTGGAACGGGTTCGCCGCGAGCCAGGCCTGCAGCTTGTCGCCTGCATCCTTCGGCAGGTGCAGGCCCAGTTTGGAGCGCCGCCACAGGATGTCCTGCGCGGTGCGCGCCCATTCGTAGCGGCGCAGATATTCCACTTCCGCCGCATACAGGCCGGGCGCGATCTCCTCGCCCATTTCAGCGATATCCTCTTTCTTCCCGAGCAGCGTGTGGACGCGCGTGCCGTAGGCGCGGGCGTAGCGCGCCACCAGCAACGGCGGCAGCCAGCTGTAGCGGCCCTGCACGTTGCGCAGCCAGGTGTCGAACTCCAGCACCGAGCGGTTCTGCGGCTCGGCGCCGAACAGATCGCCGCCCGGCAGGCAGGCGTTGTGGGTCCAGGCGCCGTGGCGGTTGCCCAGCGACCTGGCGATCAGGTCGACCGCCTCCTCCGCCAGCTTGCGGAAGGTGGTGATCTTGCCACCGAAGACGCTCAGCATCGGCGGGCCGTCGCTGTCGACTTCCAGCCGGTAGTCGCGGGTGACGGCCTTGGCGTCGGCGCCGTCTTCCACCAGCGGGCGCACGCCCGAATAGGTCCACACCACGTCGGCCGGCACAATCGGCTTGACGAAGTACTGGCTGGCCAGCTCACACAGGTAGGCGATTTCGTCCTCGCTGATGGCGACCTGGTTGGCGTCGCCGTGGTAATCGAGGTCGGTGGTGCCGATCAGCGTGAAGTCGCGCTCATACGGAATCGCGAACACGATGCGGCCGTCCGGGTGCTGGAAGATGTAGGCGTTGTCATGCTCGAAGATGCGCTTGACGATGATATGGCTGCCCTTGATCAGACGGAGATTTCCCCCGCCCTCCTTCGGCAGCGTCGAATGCAGCAGGCTCGCGGTCCACGGCCCGGCGGCGTTCACCACGTAGCGCGCGTTGACGCGGATGTCGCCGCAGCCGGTCTTGTGCAGTGCCGCTTCCCAGCCGCCGGCCTTGCGCGTCAAGCCGCTGCACAGGGTACGGGTCAGGATGGTGGCGCCCTTTTCGCAGGCGTCGATGGCGTTCAGCACCACCAGCCGGGCGTCGTCCACCCAGCCGTCCGAGTAGATGAAGCCGCGCTGGAATTCTGGCTTGAGCGGCTTGCCCGCCGCGTGCGCGCGCAGGTTGATGCCGGCCGACGCGGGCAACAGCTCGCGCTTGGCCAGCAGGTCGTACAGCATCAGGCCGGCCCGTATCATCAGCGCCGGGCGCTGGCCGGGCGCATGCGGCATCACGAAGCGCAGCGGCCACATGATGTGCGGCGCGGCGCGCAGCAGCACCTCGCGCTCGATCAACGCCTTGCGCACCAGGTTGAATTCGTAGTATTCAAGATAACGCAGGCCGCCGTGTATCAGCTTGGTGGAGGCCGACGAGGTATGCGATGCCAGGTCGTCTTTTTCGCACAGCACCACCGACAAGCCCCGCCCCGCCGCGTCGCGCGCGATGCCGGCGCCGTTGATGCCGCCTCCTACGATCAGGATGTCGCAATCAAGAGTGTGCAGCGGTTCCGCCATGTCTTCCCCGGTTGTAGAGCGTTTTTACTCAATATCTATTACGTTACGACAAAATCACCAATAGTCATAGGGGTGAGTGACCATATTTGCATAAAAAGCTACTTTTCATTTAAGGGTACCCAAATTTTTGTTGGTCTATAATCGCGCCTACCGCCGCTATCGTGAGAATAACGCCTTGAGTGCTTCCCCCATCAATCTGTCCAAATGGCTTACCCGCCGCAACGCCATTCGCGGCTTTATCGTGGCTGGCGTCGCCGCGCTGATCGCCGGCGGCCTGCTGCTGGCCTACCTGCTGCTGTATGTGGCGCCCAACCTGCCGTCGCTGGAGGTCATCACCGACTACCGGCCGAAGATCCCGCTGCGCATCTACACCGCCGACAATGCCCTGATCGGCGAATTCGGCGAGGAGCACCGCGACTTTGTGCCGATCAAGGACATTCCGGAGATGATGAAGAAGTCCGTGCTGGCGATCGAGGACAAGCGCTTCTACGACCATAACGGCATCGACTGGCGGCGCGCGCTGGGCGCTGCGCGCGCCAACCTTGGCGGCGCGATGCGCCAGGGCGGTTCCACCATCACCATGCAGGTGGCGCGTAACTTCTTCCTCACCCGCGAAAAATTCTACGGCCGCAAACTCAATGAGGTCATGCTGGCGTTTAAGATCGAGGCTGCGCTCAGCAAGGAGCAGATCCTCGAACTGTATATGAACCAGATCTACCTCGGCCAGCGCTCATTCGGTTTCGGCGCGGCCTCGCAGGTCTACTTCGGCAAACCGCTCAAGGATCTCGACATCGCCGAGATGGCGATGCTGGCCGGCCTGCCGCAGAATCCGGCACGCCACAACCCGGCCGTCAATCCCAAGCGCGCCAAGCAACGGCAGCACGTGGTGCTCAAGTCCATGCGTGACCTGAACTACATCACCGAAGACCAGTACCAGAAGGCGCTGCACGAAACGCTGCACGTCAGCCATCGCGGCCAGGAGTTCGACACCCACGCCGAGTACGTGGCCGAACTGGCGCGCCAGGTGGTGTACGCCCAATTCAAGGAAGACTCGTACACCAAGGGCATCAGCGTCTACACCACCATCCTGAAGGCCGACCAGAACGCGGCCTACGAATCGGTGCGCCGCAATGTGCTGAACTACGACCAGCGCCACGGCTACCGTGGCCCGGAGGCCTTCATCACGCTGCCGGCCACCGAGGAGGAGCGCGACGACGCCATCGAGGAGGCGCTGCAGCGCCGTCCGGGCAGCGACCGCCTGATCCCGGCCGTGGTGCTGGAGGTGGGCGCCAAGTCGGTCAAGGTGCAGAATCCGTTCGGCGAGGAGATCACCATCAGCGGCGACGGCCTGCGCCTGGCCGCCAACGCGCTGAGCGACAAGGCCAAGGACACGGTCCGCCTGCGCCCCGGCGCGGTGATCCGCATCATCCAGGAGAAGAACAGCTGGAGCATCACGCAGGTGCCGCAGGTGGCGGCGGCGTTCGTGTCCATCGATTCGGTCACCGGCGGCTACCACGCCATGGTCGGCGGCTTCGATTACAACCTGCAGAAGTTCAACCACGTCACGCAGGCATGGCGCCAGCCGGGTTCCTCGATCAAGCCGTTCGTATATTCGGCGGCGCTGGAAAAAGGCTTCTCGCCGGCGACCCTGATCAACGACGTGCCGCTGGACCTGACCGGAGCTGAAACCGGCAACGAAGCCTGGAGCCCCAAGAACGACGACGGCAAGTTCGATGGTCCGATCACCATGCGCACCGCGCTGGCCGAATCGAAGAACGTGGCCTCGGTGCGCATCCTGCGCTCGATCACGGTGCCCTACGCGCACAACTACCTGGGCAAGTTCGGCTTCGACCTGGCCAAGCATCCGAAGAACCTGACCATGGCGCTGGGTACCGGCTCGGTCACGCCGGCGCAGCTGGTGGGCGCGTACTCGGTGTTCGCCAACGGCGGCTACACCGTCGAGCCTTACCTGATCGCGAAGATCGTCGACGGCAGCGGCAAGATCATCTCCGAAGCCAAGCCGCGCACCACGCTGCCGGACGACGCCCGCGTCATCGATCCGCGCAACGCCTTCGTCACCGACAGCATGCTGCGCCAGGTTACGCGCACCGGCACCGGCGCCGCCGTGGCGCGCCTGGGCCGCCCCGACCTGGCAGGCAAAACCGGCACGTCCAGCGATGCCATCGACGGTTGGTTCGCCGGCTACGGCGGCGGCATCGTGGCGGTGTCGTGGATGGGTTACGACGATTCGAAATCGTTGGGCGGCAAGGAGTTCGGCTCCAGCGTGGCGCTGCCGATCTGGATCGACTACATGAAGGTGGCGCTGCAAAGCCGTCCGCCGCAGGAGCGCCAGGTGCCCGCCGGGTTGACCCAGGTGGACGGCGAGTGGCTGTACGACGAGTTCACCGGCGACGCCGCGCGCCATACGCTGGACATGGATGACGTGCCGCCGGGCGCGGAGAACGTGGCGCCGCAGCCGGCCGGCACGGCGCCGCCACCGCCGACCAACTAAATCACGGGGCCAGGTAGGCGCGCATCAGGCGCACGGCGCTGTCCGCAAACTGGTCCGGGCTGATATCGGCGGCCCGGTACTTCCAGCGCTTCACATACCAGTCCTGGAACGTCGCCATGATGTGCGCGGCCTGCATTTCAGGGCTGCCTTCGGGACGATCCGGTATCTGCGCGATCACGCCGGCAAACAAGGCCTGCACGTACAACTCCGATTCCTTGGCGGTGGTGCGCTGGGCCGCCTGCAACACGCGCGAATCCATGAACACAAAGTAGAACCACGGCTGCAGGATCTCGGACACGTAGATCGAGGCGCGTATCAAGGCCTCCAGCTTGTCCAGCGGATCTGCGACGTCGTCGGACAGGCGCGGCATCTCGTGGGTGGCGTGGCGCACCACGTCCTCGATCATCTCCGCCAGCTGGTCCTTGTTGCTGATGTAGCCGTACAAGCCGCCCATCGACAGGCCGGTTTCCTGGCACAGGTCGCGCAGGTTCATGGCGCGGAAGCCGACGTCGTTGGCCAGCTTGAACGTGGCGCGGAAGATCCGCTCCAGGTTCTCCAGCGCCGGCTTGCGGCGCTTGACGGTGATGCGTTCAGCGTTGTGGTCGAGCAGATACGCCCAGACGTTGCCGCCGTCCAGCGGCGTCATCGCCTGAAATTGTTGAAAGTCGAATCGCGACGGCAAGGGAGTCTCTTTGTAGGATTTTTGTCATCGATTATAGCGCACGAAAACAACTGGCATCGGCAGCCCGTCAGATTGGCTCCCCAGGCCTAGCGTGCGGACTGCAACGCCATCGGCTCGGTGCTACATTTTGTTGACCGGGGAAGCACCCGGACTTCAAAAATATCACCGGAGACTTCAATGATTAAACGCTATTGGACCTACCTCGCCGCCTGCCTGATCGCACTTGCCGCCCTGCCCGCGCCATCCTGGGCCACCGGCTACACGCAAACCAGATATCCCATCGTGCTGGTGCACGGCCTGTTCGGCTTCGACAACATCGGCCCGGTCGACTACTTCTACGGCATCGCCTCGGGGCTGCGCAGCGGCGGCGCCAGTGTGTATGTGACGTCGGTGTCGGCCGCCAACAGCACCGAAGTGCGCGGCGAGCAGCTGCTGTTGCAGGTCAAGCAGATCCTCGCGGCGACCGGCGCCTCCAAGGTCAACCTGATCGGCCATAGCCACGGCGGCCCAACCGCGCGCTATGTGGCGTCGGTGCGTCCGGACCTGGTGGCTTCGGTCAGCAGCGTCGGTGGCGTCAACAAGGGGTCAAGGGTGGCCGATGTGCTGATCGGCGCCGTGCCCGACGTGACCTACACGCTGGCCAACGCGGTGTCGGGTTTCATCAGCTTCCTGTCCGGCAGCCCGACCTTGCCGCAGAACGCGCGCGCGGCGGCGACCTCGCTGAGCACCGCCGGCACGCTGGCCTTCAACAGCAACCATCCCGAAGGCGTGCCGACGACGGCCTGCGGCGAAGGCGCGTACCAGGTCCATGGCGTGTACTACTTCTCGTGGAGCGGCGCGCAGCCTTACACCAATGTGCTGGACATCAGCGATCCGGTGCTGGCCCTGACGGCGATCGCCTTCAACGGCGCCAAGAACGATGGCCTGGTCAGCAGCTGCTCCAGCCATCTTGGCCGGGTGATCCGCGACGACTATGCGATGAATCACCTGGATGAGGTCAATCAGATGGTGGGCATCACAAACCTGTTCGAGACCAGCCCCGTGACCATCTTCCGCCAGCAGGCCAATCGCCTGCAGGGACTGGGCTTGTAAGGAGCTGATGATGAGCACAAACGCGAAACTGCTGCGCTTCGGCGCGTTGGCCGCTGTTGTTGGCATCGGCGTGTATCTGGCGCTGCCGCGCAGCGAGCCGCCGCCGGCCAGGCCTGCCGCGGATCCGGACTACTTTGCGTTTGTGCCGTCGATGATCGGCACCCGGCCGGACGGCGACGTACGCCAGGCCGCTGGCGACAAGCTGGCCGTCAACGCGGAACTGGCCTACCTGTTCGACTACTATCTGGCGGGGCTGGGCGAGAAACCGCTGGAGGCGATCCGCGTGGAGATCGGCCGCGAACTGGATCGCCGCCTTGGCCCGGCCCCGGCGGCCGAGGCCAAGCGGATGCTGGACGCCTACCTGGCCTACAAGCGCGCGCTGGTCGACGTGGAACGTGCACTGCCGGCCACCACTGATCTGGCAAGGGGCGCGCGCCAACGGCTGGAAGCCATGCAGCGCCTGCGTCGTTCCTACTTCAGCGATGCCGAGGCGGAGGGCCTGTTCAGCGCCAGCGATGCCTACGACCTGGATGCGCTGGCGCGGCTGGAGATCAATGCGGACAAAGGCTTGAGCGATACGCAGCGCAAGGAGCGCATCGCGGCGCTTGACGCGAAGCTGTCGCCGCAGGAGCGCGAGGAACGCGCCGCGCCGGCCAGGGTGTTGAAGCTGGAAGACGATGTGTCGAAGGCCCGCGAACAAGGCATGGGCGACAACGAGATCTACCGCATGCGCGCGGCGGCGCTGTCGCCCGAGGCGGCGGCCCGCCTGGCCGACGTAGACCGCGAGGAAGCCGACTGGCACCGGCGCATCGCCAGCTACCAGGCGCAGCGCCAGCAGCTGGCCGGTGCCGGCGATCCCGCGTCATTGCAGAAGCTGCGCGATGCCATCTTCTCCGCCGACGAGCAAAAGCGCTTGGGTGCATACGAACAGTAGGCGTATTTCTAATGCACGTAGCGGGCGATGTAGTACACGCCCGCCGCCAGCAGCGACGCCAGGCCATAAAATTTCCATGCCTGGTTTGCGAAGCCTTGATATAGCTTGATTGAGTGACTGGCCAATGCAGCGTGAAACTCTTCTCGCTGCTGAGCCAATGCTGTGCGAAACTCGTCTCGCTGCTGAGCCAATGCCGTGCGAAACTCTTCTCGCTGCTGGCCAAATACCGTGTGAAACTCGTCTCGCTGCTGAGCCAATGCCGTGTGAAACTCGTCTCGCTGCTGAGCCAATGCCGTGTGAAACTCGTCCCGCTGCTGAGCCAATGCCGTGTGAAACTCGTCCCGCTGCTGAGCCAATGCAGTGTGAAACTCGTCTCGCTGCTGAGCCAACGCAACGTGAAAGTCGTCACGTTGATTTACCAACGCAACACTAAACTCCTCATGCAGCTTTGCCAGCGCGGCGTTGAAGTCGATGCGCTGGTTGGACAGCGCCGCCAAGACCTCTTCGCGCAACTTGTCGATTTCGGCCTTGACCTCCTGCCGGTGGCTGTAAAACGCGGCGTTAATGCGTTCGAAGCCGGCGTGCATCTCCGCTCGCAAAGCTTGTAAATCATCTTTGGTGGCGAAGTTGTTCTGCATGACGGCCACGTCCTTCTCCAGCACCCCGAGGCGCGCGTCGACACGTTCATCATAGGTGCGGCTCGGGAGATTTTCAAATTTACTTCCTTCAATGTTCGCAGGCATGGCGGCTCCTCGGCAGCGGGACACCCTCCACACTATCGCGCCAACGGGCCGCCCCGTTTGCGCCGGATCAGCGAAAAAAAAAGCAGCCCGAAGGCTGCTTCACTTTGCTGCTACGCCAGATAGTGGCTTACTTTATTGTTAGAACTCTCTTGCCGCAATATGCTGCCCAGCTGCGGCAACGTCAACCAGATTCTTCAGATGTGTGGCGCGATCCGCACAGTTATCGGTTAAGCTTGCGGTTTTTATACCGTCCCTACCGACATGGAACCATTGGAAATTCTCGACACCCAGACCGAAGCCCAGGCCACCGGCAGGAAGCTCAACGCCACCGTCGCCATCACGGTCGCGCTGCTGGCCACCTTCATGGGCATCTGCAAGGTCAAGGACGACAACATCAACCAGAGCATGCAGCAGGCGCAGGCCAACCGGGTCGACCACTGGGCCTTCTACCAGGCCCGCAACGTGCGCGAGGAAGTCGCAAGGTCAACCGTGGTGCAGTTGCGCCTGGCGTCGGCGGGCAAGCCGGCCGGCGAACAGGCGGCCTACCAGCAGGCGATCCAGGAATACGAGAAAGTGGCGCAGGACCAGGCCACCAAAAAGGCCGACGCCAAGGCCCAGGCCGAACAGGACCAGAAGACCTACGACGCGGCCAACTTCAAGGACGACCAGTTCGACCTGTCCGACGCGCTGCTGGCGATCGCCATCTCGCTGCTGGCCATCACCGCGCTGACCCAGTTGTGGGCGCTGTACTTCACCGCGCTGGTGCCGACCGCGTTCGGCGTGCTGATGGGCCTCTCGGGCCTGGCCGGCTGGGGCCTGCACCCGGACTCGCTGATCGCGCTGCTGTCCTGACCGGGCCGGACCGTCAACCGGCGATCACGCGGTTGCGGCCGGCGCGCTTGGCCTCGTACATGGCGGCGTCGCCGGCCGAGATCAGGCGGATCAGGTCATAGCCATATTCGTCCGACGACACCACGCCCACGCTGGCCGTGTAGCGCACCGACAGCGCATCGATCTCCACCAGCTCCAGCTCGATGCGCGAGCGCAGGCGCTCGGCCACGTTGATCGCGGCCTGGCGGTCCAAGCCATCCAGCGCCAGCACGAATTCCTCGCCGCCGAAGCGCGCCAACAGATCGTAGGGCCGCAGTTCCAGCTTCAGCATCCGCGTCAAATGGCGCAACACTTCGTCGCCAACAGGGTGGCCGTAGGTATCGTTGATCTGCTTGAAAAAATCCACGTCGATCATGATCACGGCCAGGCTGCGGCGCCCGCGCTGGGCCCGCAGCGCCACCCGCTTGCCCTCGTTTTCCAGGCCGCCCCGGTTCAGGGCGCCGGTCAGCGGGTCCAGCGTCGACAGGTGGCGCAGCCGCTCGGCGTAGCGCCACATCACCATCAGGATCATGCCGAAGACGATGCAGACCTGGGCCAGCGGAATGGCCAGCATGCTCATGCCCATCACCAGCGAGGCCGGCACATCGGCCGGGTCTGCATGCCGCAGCATGTGGGCGCCGCGCATGAACAGCGCCAGTCCCAGCACAGCGAAGCCGCTCACACAGATGGCGATGCCGCGCCAGCCGCCCTGGCGCGCGAGCGTGACCGCGCACAGCCAGTTGAGCAACGCGAAATAGAAGCCGCTGAAACACAGCCGTCCACGCAGGCTCGGCACCACCAGCGTGAAATAAGCGGGGATGAGCAGCGCCAGCACGGTGAAGATGGCCACCACGCGCCATGACAAGGTGGCGGAGCCGTGCACACGCAGGCCGCGCAACACCAGGCCCAGGCCGAAGGCGATCACACCGTAGCCGATGACGGCGCTGAAGATCGACGGCAAGCCGTCCAGGTTGGACATCGCCAGTCCGGCCGACACCACCAGGTTGCCCGCCGCCCACCAGCGCAGCTCGGGCGGGCTGCCCGCGTAGCAAGCGGAAGCCACCAGCAACGCCGTCGTCAACAGCGTTACACAGACCTGAACCAGTAAAAGTGTGTCGAGATTGAGCACGCCGGTTTCCTGTCCTGAGGATGCTTCAATGTATCCCAGCGTCACGCCAGTGGCAATCGCCCATGCAAGAAAGAAACAAAAAAAGCTGCCGAAGCAGCTTTTTTAGCGACGCCCGCGTGACTCAGGCCTTGCTGCGACGGCGCGCAACCGCGCCCACCAGCGCCAGCCCGCCCAGCAGCATGGCATAGGTTTCCGGTTCCGGCACCGGCGTGGCGACGTAGCCCTTGAACGGCTCATAGCCGATCTCGACGGCGCTGACCAGGGATTTGGCCACCACGCTGCCCTCCAGGTGGCCGGCGCCCGACAGCACGGCGTCGTTGGCCAGCAGCGAGCCCCAGACGAAGGTGTTGACCTTGACCACGTTGGCGTCGTTCAGGTTGAACAACACGTTGGCGCGCAGGTGCTCCAGCAGGCCGTCCTGGCCGCCGCCGAAGACCACGTCACCGGTGCCGCTCACGTTGATGACCACGGTGGCGCCGTCTTTTACATTGCTCAGCGACAAGTTGGTCAGGTTGCGGGTGTTGACGTTGAACACCTGCAAGCCGGCGCTATTGTCGCCCACCAGCTCGATGCCGCCGTTGGCGAAGTTGACCTTGCCGTTGGCGGCCTGGCTGTTGAGCGTGCTCGACAAGCCGGTCAGCTGGGTCTTGGCCGCGCCGAAGTCGGTGTAGGTCGAGACATTGGCCTTGTTCAGCGTCAGGTAGCTCGACGAGGTGTTGACGCCGCCATACACACCGTAGCCATTGTAGTTCTTGGTGTATTCGGTGATTGGTCCGATGGAGGCATTGGTGTTCACATTGGCCAGCGGCGCGGCATAGATGTCGCCGCCGCTCAGCTTGACGTTGCCGCCCACCACCAGGCTGGGCGCGGTCACGCCGTACGGGGTGCGGTAGCCGATCGACGCGCCCGAGGTGGCGACGTTGCCGCCGACGGCCAGGCGGCCTTCGATATCGGTGAAGTTACTGGCATTGCCATAAAAATAGGCGCTGTAGCCGTTAGCCAGGCCCAGGTCGAAACTCGGGACCGCTGCCTGGGCGGCGCACATGGCCCCCACGCCCAGCACCAGCGGCAAAACACGTTGCATCAGAGTGGAAATAGTCATGGTATGTAATTGGTATGTTCGTTAAAAAACGGAGGAAACCCGCATGCAAGGGCTAAATTATATCTCATCAACAACAGTAATAATCTTATTGATAATAAAAAATATGCAGATATATGACCAAAACAATACCAATAATATGCCACGCGTGAAGAATGCGAATCGGTTAAAGTGATGCTAATTGCAATCCACAGACAAGACCATGGCCTATCCTATCGAGCACAAACTGGTGATCGGCATCGCCTCCAGCGCGCTGTTTGACCTGACCGAATCGCACAAGATCTACCTGGAAGGCGGCGCCGAGGAGTACCGCAAGTACCAGGAGCAGCATATCGACGTCATCCTGGGCAAGGGCGTGGCCTTCCCCTTCATCCGGCGCTTCCTCAATATCAACAAGCACTACGCGCAGTCGTCGCCGGTGGAAGTGGTGCTGATGTCGCGCAACTCGCCGGAAACCGGGCTGCGGGTGATGAATTCCATCGCCCACTACGGGCTGGACATCTCGCGCGCCTGCTTCGTCACCGGCAAATCGCCGTACAGCTACCTGCCGGCCTTCAATACCTCCCTGTTCCTGAGCGCCAACGAAGAGGACGTCCGCAACGCGCTGGAGGCCAACTATCCGGCCGGCCTGGTGCTGCCCTCGCGCACCGAGGACGATGACGACGAGGAATTGAGGGTCGCCTTCGACTTCGACGGCGTGATCGCCGACGACGAATCCGAGACCGTCTTCAAGCGCAACAACGACGTCGACGAGTTCCACGCGCACGAGCGCGAACGGGTCGCCATCCCGCACCAGCCCGGCCCGCTGGCCGACCTGTTCCAGAAGCTGTCGCTGATGCAGCGCCTGGAGGAGCGCGCCCAGCGCCGCGATCCGTCGTACAAGCGCATCCTGCGCATCGCCATCATCACGGCCCGCAGCGCGCCGTCGCACGAGCGGGTGGTCACCACGCTCAAAAGCTGGGGCGTATCGGCCAACGAGACGTTTTTCCTCGGCGGCATGGAAAAGGCGCGGGTGCTGGGCATCTTCAAGCCGCATATCTTCTTCGACGACCAGCTCAGCCACCTGAAGTCTGCCGGCGGCAATATACCGATGGTCCATGTGCCCTTCGGCATAGCGAACCGGCCGACCAAGCCGGCGTGAGCGCGAGGCGGCGGGCACGCGGGGCTTCGTCTATAATGTCGGCAGCGGCATTGCCCCTCCGGCGGTGCGTCGAGGTCCCATTAACCGTTGAATGTGTGTTGTGTCCCTGGTCTTAAAAAACTCCCTACCAAAACCCGGCACCCGCTTCGCCCTGCCTGCGCTGCATGGCTCGTCGGACGCCTACGCGTTGGCGCTCACCGCGCTTGAACTCAAATCCAAAGGCCAGATGCTGGCCGTGATCGTCGCCAACGCCAGCGACGGCCAACGCCTGCTCGACGAGATTCCGTGGTTCGGCGGCGACCAGCTGCGCTGCCACCTGCTGCCGGACTGGGAAACCCTGCCCTACGACGCCTTCTCGCCGCACCAGGACCTGGTGTCCGAGCGCCTGGCCACGCTGCACGAGATCTCCAGCGGCCAGTGCGACGTGATGCTGGTCCCGGCCACCACCGCGCTGGTGCGCATGGCGCCGCCGTCCTTCCTGGCGGCCTACACCTTCTTCTTCAAAAAAGGCGAGTCGCTCGACGAGGCGCGCCTGAAGTCGCAACTGACGCTGGCCGGCTACACCCACGTGGCGCAGGTGATGTCGCCGGGCGAGTATTCGGTGCGCGGTGGCCTGATCGACCTGTTCCCGATGGGTTCCGCCCTGCCCTACCGGCTCGACCTGTTCGGCGACACCATCGAAACCATCCGCACCTTCGACGCCGACACCCAGCGCTCGCTGTACCCGGTCAACGAGGTACGCCTGCTGCCCGGCCGCGAGTTCCCGATGGACGAAGCGGCGCGCACCACCTTCCGCAACCGCTGGCGCGAGCAGTTCGAAGGCGATCCTTCGCGCTCGGTGGTGTACAAGGACATCAAGAGCGGCATCGCCTCGGCCGGCATCGAGTACTACCTGCCGCTGTTCTTCGAAGAGACGGCCACGCTGTTCGACTACCTGCCGCAAGGCGCGGCGCTTGCCCTGGTGGGCGACATCGACGCCGCCATCAAGCGCTTCTGGACCGACACCGGCTCGCGCTACCGCTTCCTCAAGTCCGACCGCGACCGCCCCATCCTGGCGCCCGAAGCGCTGTTCCTGTCGGACGAGCAGTTCTTCACACTGGCCAAGCCGTACGGCCGGCTGGTGATTTCCAGGGACGCCAGCGAAGGCGCCTCGGAGCTGTCCGCGCCGGTGCCCAACATCGCCGTCAACCGACACAACGACGACCCGCTGACCAACCTGCGCGCCTACCTGCTGCAGGCGGGCCGCCGCGTGATGATCTGCGCCGAGACCAACGGCCGCCGCGAAACGCTGCAGCAGTACTTCACCGAATACGACCTGGCGCTGACGCCGGTCGAAGGCTACGAGGGCTTCGCCACCTCCGACGCGAAGCTGATGCTGGGCGTGGCGCCGCTACACGCCGGCTTCGAGCTGTCGACGCCGGGCGAGAACCTGATTTTCATTACCGAGACCGAGCTGTATGCAGGCTCCGGCCGCCGCGTCGGCACCAAGAAGCAGGAAGCCGTCACGCAGGTCGAATCGATGGTGCGCGACCTGTCGGAGCTGAAGATCGGCGATCCGGTGGTCCACATCAACCACGGCATCGGGCGCTACATGGGCCTGACCAGCATGGACCTGGGCGAAGGCGAAACCGAATTCCTGCACCTGGAATACGCCAAGGACACCAAGCTGTATGTGCCGGTATCGCAGCTGCACGTGATCTCGCGCTACTCCGGCGCCTCGCCGGACGACGCGCCGCTACACGCGCTGGGCTCCGGCGCATGGGAAAAAGCCAAGCGCAAGGCCGCCGAGCAGGTGCGCGACACCGCCGCCGAACTACTCAACCTGTACGCCCGCCGCGCGCTGCGCCAGGGCCACTCGTTCGAATACTCGGCGCACGACTACGAGCGCTTCGCCGACAGCTTCGGCTTCGACGAAACGCCGGACCAGCAGGAAGCGATCAACAACGTCATCAAGGACATGACCTCCGGCAAACCGATGGACCGGCTGGTGTGCGGCGACGTCGGCTTCGGCAAGACCGAAGTGGCGCTGCGCGCGGCCTTCATCGCCGTCATGGGCGGCAAGCAGGTGGCGATCCTGGCGCCGACCACGCTGCTGGCCGAGCAGCACGCGCAGACCTTCGCCGACCGCTTCGCCGACTGGCCCGTGCGCATCGCCGAAATGTCGCGCTTCCGCACCGGCAAGGAGATCGCGCAGGCGATCAAGGGCATGGCCGACGGCACGCTGGACATCATCATCGGCACGCACAAGCTGCTGTCGGACGACGTCAAGTTCACCCGCCTCGGCCTGGTCATCATCGACGAGGAACACCGTTTCGGCGTGCGCCAGAAGGAAGCCCTGAAATCGCTGCGCGCCGAAGTGGACGTGCTGACGCTGACCGCCACGCCGATCCCGCGCACGCTGGGCATGGCGCTGGAAGGCCTGCGCGACTTCTCGGTGATCGCCACCGCGCCGCAAAAGCGCCTGGCGATCAAGACCTTCGTGCGCAGCGAGGGCGAGTCGATCATCCGCGAGGCCTGCCTGCGTGAATTGAAGCGCGGCGGCCAGGTCTACTTCCTGCACAACGAGGTCGAGACCATCCAGAACCGCATGGCGATGCTGACCGAGCTGCTGCCGGAGGCGCGCATCGCCGTGGCGCACGGCCAGATGCACGAGCGCGACCTGGAAAAGGTGATGCGCGACTTCGTGGCGCAGCGCTACAACATCCTGCTGTGCACCACCATCATCGAGACCGGCATCGACGTGCCGACCGCGAACACCATCATCATGCACCGCGCCGACAAGTTCGGCCTGGCGCAGCTGCACCAGCTGCGCGGGCGTGTCGGCCGTTCGCACCACCAGGCGTACGCCTACCTGCTGGTGCACGACCTGCAATCGCTGACCAAACAGGCGCAGCGCCGCCTGGACGCCATCCAGCAGATGGAAGAACTGGGCAGCGGCTTCTATCTCGCCATGCACGACCTGGAGATCCGCGGCGCCGGCGAAGTCCTGGGCGACAACCAGTCCGGCGAGATGACCGAGATCGGCTTCCAGCTGTACTCGGACATGCTCAACGAAGCGGTGCGCTCGCTCAAGGCCGGCAAGGAGCCGGACCTGGCTGCGCCGCTGGCCACCACCACCGAGATCAACCTGCACGTTCCGGCGCTGCTGCCGGCGGATTTCTGCGGCGATGTGCACGAACGGCTATCTATTTACAAGCGCATGGCCAACTGCAACGTCCAGGACAAGATCGACGACATGCAGGAGGAAATGATCGACCGTTTCGGCAAGCTGCCGGACCCCGTCAAGGCCCTGATCGAGACCCACCGCCTGCGCATCGCCGCCAAGACCGTGGGCATCGTCAAGATCGACGCCCATGGCGAGGCCGCGACCTTGCAGTTCATGGCCAAGCCGCCGATCGACCCGATGCGCATCATTGAGCTGATCCAGAAGAACCGCCAGATCAAGCTCAATGGCCAGGACAAACTGAAGATCACCGCCGCCATGCCCGACCTGGCGGCGCGTGTGGCCCAGATCAAAGGCGCCATCAAACAGTTGACCGCATGAGCCTTAACACGTAACTTGGGCGCTTAGCCCAAAAAACGCTATCCGCATTTATGAAGACTGCCAAAAATACTATGAATCTCGTGCTGCAAGGGTTGGACGACTGCAAGGCCAGGCTGGAGCGCATCGCGGCGCTGACGGCGCCGACAAACATCACCTGGTTAAACGAACGCGCGCTGCGCTGCGAAGGCATCACCTTCTCGCCGGCGCTGCGCCAGACCATCGAAGTGGCGGCGCAGGCGGCCCAGCTGGACGCCACCTACTCCATCGGCGTGCACAAGATGAGCGAGTTCAAGCTGGTCGCCATGGACATGGACTCCACGCTGATCACCATCGAGTGCATCGACGAAATCGCCGACATGCAGGGTCTCAAGCCGCAAGTGTCCGAGATCACCGAGGCGGCGATGCGCGGCGAGCTTGATTTCTCCGAAAGCCTGAAGCGCCGCGTGGCGCTGCTGGAAGGACTGGAAGCATCGGCGCTGGAGCGCGTGTACGACGAACGCCTGCGGCTATCGCTGGGCGCCGAGGCGATGCTCAAGGCGGTGCGTCAGGCCGGCCTGAAGACGCTGCTGGTATCGGGCGGCTTCACCTTCTTCACCTCGCGCCTGAAAGAGCGCCTGGGGCTGGACTACACCCACGCCAACGAACTGGAAATCCTCGACGGCAGGCTGACCGGCCGCGTGGTCGGCGGCATCGTCGATGCGGAAGAAAAGAAGCGCACCGTGGAACGCGTGTGCGCGGAGCTGGGCATCGAGCCATCGCAAGCCATCGTCATGGGCGACGGCGCCAACGACTTGAAGATGATGAGCATCTCCGGCATGTCGGTGGCGTTCCGCGCCAAGCCGGTGGTGCGCGAACAGGCCAACGTCGCGCTCAACTTCGTCGGCCTGGACGGCATCATTCCGCTGCTGACCTGATCCCCCAAGCGCCGGCTCAGTCCTTCCGGCGCGCCACCTGCTCGGGCCCCGACAGGCGCACGCCGGCGACGTTGCCGTTGTCGCGTTGGTCGAATTCCACGCGCAGCCCACCCCAGCGCGTCATGAACACGCCCTTGCCCGCCGGCTCCAGCTCCACCTCCGGGCCGCCGTTCATTTGGGCATACAGCTTTTTGCGATGCTGCGTGACGGTCAGCGTGCGGCCATCGGCCAGGTCGTACTGGCCCCTGAACTCTTGCAAGTCAGTCTCGCGCAGCGGTTTCTCGGCGGCGCCGGCGGCGCCGGCCATGCAGCAGCCCAGCATCAAAGCCCATACAAAAGTACGCATGATATGTCCCATCCCGGTCGATATCGCCATCGCTCACAAAGTGGATGGCAATACGATCACTCTAGACAAGAAAACCACCTTTTGCACGGACCATCCGACAGGCGGTGCCCGCCGCCGGACGAACGGTCGTTTTGCGGGCATGAAGGCGCGGCCGAACACAAAGGCTAACTAAAATGCTAACATCGGCATTCGCGCTGAGCGGGCCGGCATCCGCCGCCACACTTCGGAGGGAGAGGACATGAACGACTACATCATCCTGATGCTGAACGATGCGCCGGGCGGCGGCGACTGGGACGGCTACATCGCCGGCCTGCGCCAGAGCGGGCATTTCGACGGCGGCAGCTCGATCGGCGCCGGCGTGCGGCTCAGGAAAGGCGACGCCGACCAGCCGGCCGGGCTGGCCGTCACCGGCTTCCTGCATGTGCGGGCCGCCAGCATCGACGAAGCCAAGCGCTACCTGGCCGGCAATCCGGACTACGAAGCCGGCGGCAGCGTCGAGATACGCGAGCTGCCGCGCGAGTAGCGCACTACCCGGCTGAAGAGTTTCCGCTCACTGAGGCTTCGGGGGACGGATGCCGGTGTACTGCGCCGACGCCAGCTTCCACTTGCCGCCTTCGTTCACCGCGACATAGCCGGCGCGGAAGGCGAAGCTCCGCTTCTCCGCATTGACTGTCGCGGTGCCACTCAGCTTGACGAGGATGGTGCCGGTGTTGCCGAACACCTGGATCGTCGGCTCGGTCACCTCCATCATCGGCGCCTCGCGCTTGTTGGCCGGCAGGTAGAAGCCCAGCACCTTCTCGCGCGGGTCCACCTCGCCGATCGGGGAGACCTCGTAGAAATCGCGGGTGACGATGGCGTCGATCTTCGACGGCTCGAAATCGCGCTGCGCCGCGGTGTAGGTCTGCACCAGTTTCAGCAACTGCTGCTGCGGCGCGGCTTCCTGCGCATGCAGCTGCACCGAAGCCAGGGCGATGGTCGCCAGTAAAACGGACTTGAATTTCATATCGTCTCCTCAGTGTGGCGCAGGCGCCGGGGCGTCCGCGTTGGTTGGCGCCGGCGCGACTTCGGCAACGCGCGGCAGGCGCATATTGCGGCCGCCCTGCATCAGCGTCACCGCCTCCACCTTGCCAGCCGCATCGCGATTGAGCTCCAGCTGCGCATCGATCTTGCGCAGGAATAGCTTGTCCGCCGACTCGGCGTAGATCGGCAGCGGATCCTGCCCTTGCAGCTGCGTCGTCATGCCGCCATTACTGGTGCGCAGCCACAGGCGGCGGCCATCCGGCATGGTGTAGGTGCCGGCGATGGCGGCCATCTGCTCCGCCGACAAGGCGATGTCCTTGCGTTCGGAAGGCAGCACGTACGCCGCGCCGCGCGCGGTGGCGGTCAGGCCGGCGGTCAGCGCTTCCAGCTGGCTGCCCTGGAAGTTACTGAGCACGATCACGCTAATCTTGTCGCCCATGCGGTAATGCACCTCGGTGGCGAAGCCCGGAATACCGCCGCCGTGGCCAACCTCCTTGGCGCCATCCTTCTGCTGGATGCCCAGGCCGAAACCATAGCCGGATTGGTAGGGCGTCGTCATCGCCTCCAGCGAGGCCGGCGACAGCAGCTTGCCCTCATACAGCGCGCGCTGCCAGCGCAGCAAATCGCCGGTGGTCGAATACAAGGCGCCGGCGCCCTGCGGCACGCTCATGTTGATGTAGCTGGCGTTGGTCACGCCGTCCTTGCCACGCGCATAACCGGCGGCGCGGTTCGGCAGCACGGTGGCGTTCCAGTCGTAGCCGCTGTCCTTCATGCCGAGCGGGTCGAAGATATTCTTGCGCAGGAAGGCGTCGTAGCGCTCGCCGCTGACCTTCTCGATCAAGGCGCCCAGCAGCACGTAGCCGGTGTTGCTGTAGTTGAAGCGGGAGCCGGACTCGAACTCCAGTGGCTTGTCCTTCACCAGCGCCACCACTTCCATCGGCTTCTTGGAGAACGGCTCGATCGATTCGTATTCCTTCGCCGCCGTGAAATTGGGGATGCCGGACGTGTGGTTAAGCAGCTGGAAGATGGTGATCTTGCTCCACGCGGCAGGCAGGTCGCTGATATATTTGCTGACCGGATCGGCCACATTGAGCTTGCCGCGCTCCTGCAACAGCAGCACGCCGGCGGCGGTGAACTGCTTGGTCACGGAGCCGAGCCGGAACTTGGTGCTGGGCGCGTTGGGGATGTTCCATTCAAGGTTGGCGGAGCCGTAGCCCTTGTCCAGCAAGACCCGGTCGCCTTTGGCCACCAGCACCGTGCCGGAAAAATGGTCGTTGGCGACAGCCATGTCGACCAACGCCTCCATGCGCTTCAGGTCCTGCGCCTGTACCGGCCCGCCGAACAGCACGGCCGTGGCGAACCCCGCGGACAGCATCCACTTGCGATGTTGCGACATATTTTTCTCTCCCGTTGAGGATCGCTCTCAAGTGGCGATCGACCGCCGTATGCTGCCATCAACTTATTTTTTTTGCAATCGCTTTATTTCATCTTCAGGGCGGCGATCAGGCCATCGGAGGCGTCTTCGATATAGTCCAGCACCAGGTCGAAACCGCGCCCGCCGCCATAGTACGGATCGGGCACCACGTCGGAAGGACTGCGGCTGGCGTGCGCCATGAACAATCCCAGCTTGTGCCGGTGCTGCGGCGGGCACGCCGCTTCCAGCAGGCGCAGATTGTCGTGGTCCATCGCCAGCACGTGATCGAAGTTTTCAAAGTCGGAGGCCGCCACCTTGCGCGAACGCTGCGCCGACAAGTCATAGCCGCGATTGGCCGCATGCTCCATCGAACGCGCATCCGGCGGTTCGCCGACGTGGTAACCATGCGTGCCGGCCGAATCGATGACGAAGCGGTCCGCCAGGCCGGCCGCAGCGGCGCGGTGGCGGAACACGCCCTCCGCCGTGGGTGAGCGGCAGATATTGCCCATGCAGACAAACAGCACCGAAGTTTTCGCAGCCACGCCGGCTCCTTATATAATCAACATGATTGTATTTTATCGACTTTACTTCGCAGCCGCCGGCGCGCCGGCAAAATAAATGAGCCTCCCCAACGACCAGTCACCCCGCGCGGAATACGCGCGCCGCATGAACCGCGTGCTGAACTACATCGACGCCCACATGGACCAGCCTCTCGAACTGGCGCAGCTGGCCGACGTCGCCAATTTCTCGCGCTTTCACTTCCACCGCATCTTCCAATCCTGGATGGGCGAAACGCTGGGCGACTACGCGCGCAGGCGCCGGCTGGAAAAGGCGGCCTTTCGCCTGAGCTGCACGCCGCCCGAGTCGGTGCTGGAAACGGCGCTGGCCACCGGCTTCGGCTCCGGCGAAGCGTTCGCGCGCGCCTTCAAACTCAAGTTCGGCTGCACGCCGACCGAGTGGCGGCGCGACACGCGCGCGCGGCTGGCGTCGCAGGCCTTGGGCGGCGCGCGGGGCGCGGACAGCAATCTGGATCAGGTGTTAAGCAAGTACGATCAGACGCCGCAAACCGTGATCGGCGACGATGACATCTCCAACAACCAATCAGGAGATTTCAATATGGACGTTAAAGTGATCGACTTGCCAGCCGCGCGCGTTGCCTACCACCGCCACATCGGCCCTTACGGCCCTGACATCGGCGCCTTCTGGGGCCGCGTCGTGGCGCCGTGGATGCAATCGCATGGCCTGGGGAATGCGCTGTGCTACGGCATCGGCCACGACGACCCGACCGTCACGCCCGCCGACAAATGCCGCTACGACGCCTGCGTGACCGTGCCGGATAACTTCAATGCCACCGGCTCGGCCGACATCACCACCCTGCCCGGCGGCCGCTATGCGGTCGGCCACTATGAAGGCCAGACCGCCGACATCGCCAACGCCTGGACCTGGATGACACGAAACTGGCTGCCGTCGAGCGGCCTGCAATGCGACGACCGCCCCTGCTTCGAAATGTTCCGGCCCGACCAGGCAATCAATCCGCAGACCGGCGCCATATGCTGCGACATCTGCATTCCCGTTCGTCCACTGTAAGGAGCAAGGCATGGTGCATGTATGTGGCTGTCGCCTGGTCGACATCGACGACGCGGTGCAAGGCGCGATGGTGCCGCTGGCGTTGCTGTACCCCGCCGATGGCGTCGAAACGGCCGAACACTTCGGCCCATACATGCTGGATGTCGCCAGGGATGCGCCGCCGGCCGCCGGCGCGCATCCGCTGGTGGTCATCTCGCACGGGAACTCCGGCACGCCGTGGGCCTATCGCGAAATGGCCAGGCATCTGGTGCTCGCCGGCTTTGTGGTGGCGCTGCCCGCGCACACGGGCAATACGCGCCACGACAACAGCCTGGCCGGCACCGCCGCCAACCTCGCCAACCGCCCGCGCCACATCACGCTCGCCATCGACGCGGCGCTGGCCGACCCGGTTTTGCGCGGCCACATAGACAGCAACGGCGTGGCCGTCGTCGGTCATTCGATTGGCGGCTACACGGCGCTGGCGGTGGCGGGCGGCCAGCCGTGGTCCGGCCCGCGCGAAAGCAAGGACGGCCAGCCGGTGCCCGTGCCCGTGCGGGCCGACCCGCGCGTGCGCGCGCTGGTGCTGCTCAATCCCGCCACGTTCTGGTTCATTCCCGGTTCGCTGCAGGCGGTGCAAGTGCCGATACTGATGCGCACCGGCGAAAAGGACGACATCACGCCGGCCGAACATGCGGAAAAAATCATCGCCGGCGTGGCCGATGCCGCGCTGGTCGAGCACCGCGAGATCGCGGGCGCCGGCCACTTCGCCTTCATGAGCAAGTTCCCGCCCGAGATGACGCGGCCAAACTTCAAACCCTCGCAAGATCCGCCAGGCTTCGACCGCACTGATATTCAGCCGGAACTGTTTGCCGACGTGACCGCGTTCCTTCAGCGGACCTTGTCCAGCAAGCGCAGCGCCTGACGCAAGCCGTCGACGATGACCTGGTAGGCCTGCCGCCGGCTGGCCTCGTCCCTCGCCCGCAACGCAAAGGATGGGTGGTAGACCACCACCACCCAGCGCCCTTCGTGCTGGAACGGCGCACCCATGAACGATTTCATCGTCGCGCCCCCATCCTGCAAAACCGACTTCAGCGCCGTGCCGCCCAACGCCACGACAACGTCCGGCCTGACGCGCGCCAGCTCCTCTTCCAGCCACAGATGGCAGGCCGCGATTTCCTTTTGGGCCGGGGTCTTGTGCAGCCGCCGTTTGCCGCGCAGCTCCCACTTGAAGTGCTTGACGGCGTTGGTCAGGTAAACACCGGCGCGGTCCACGCCAGCTTCCGCGAGGGCCTTATCAAGCAGCGCGCCGGCCGGCCCGACGAAGGGCAAGCCTTGCAAATCCTCTTGATCGCCCGGCTGCTCGCCCACCAGCATGATGCGCGCACGCGACGGGCCAACACCCGGCACCGCTTGCGTGGCGTGCTCCCAGAGATCGCACCGGCGGCACTGGTCCAGCTCATGGTTTGGGACTGTATCCATGGGCTTTTTATACAATAAACCTGGCGCCTCGGGCGCACGCCAGCGCCGCGCGCCGCGTGACCCGCAGTGCGGCTATACTGCAAACCGTTACTCAACCAAAGGAGTGATCATGTCGCAAGAACTGGTTCTCGACGACCGTCTGGACGCGGCCAAAACCACCGCCTGGTGGCTTTATGTCGTCCATGCGGTCAGCTTCCTGTTTTCGCTCGGCCTGTTTTCCGTCATCCCGCTGGCGATCAACTACATGCAGCGGCCCGGCACCACCGGCACCTTCGTCTACAGCCATCACAGCTGGATGATCCGTTCATTCTGGTGGTACGTGGTCTTCGTGGTCGTGGGCGCGCTGCTGTTCGTCACTATCATCGGCATTCCGCTGGCCTACCTGGTCTGGTTGGGCGCGTGGCTGTGGAAGGCCTATCGCCTGATCAGCGGCGTGCAGCGGCTCAACCGCAACGAGCCCGCCGCCGACTGACTCTTACACCAACGCCTTCAGCGCTTCGACCAGCTTGGCGCACTCCTCGTCCGTGCCGATGGAGATGCGCAGGAACTGGTCGATGCGCGCCTGCTTGAAGTGGCGCACGAGGATCGCCCGCTCACGCAATCCTGCCGCAAGCTGTGCTCCGTCGCGTTGCGGATGGCGGGCGAAAATGAAGTTGGCCGCCGATGGCAGCACCTCGAAGCCCAGTGCCTGCATCTGCGCGGTCAGACATGCGCGTGTGGCGATGATGGCTTGCGAAGTCTGCTCCATGTAGGCCGCATCATCCAGCGAGGCCACCGCGCCGGCCTGCGCGACCTGCCCCAGCGGATAGCAATTGAAGCTGTTCTTCACACGCTCCAGGCCCGCGATCAGGTCGGGATGGCCGACCGCGTACCCCACCCTCAGCCCGGCCAGCGAGCGCGATTTGGACAGCGTCTGGATCACCAGCAGATTGTCGTAGCTGCCCAGCAGCGCGATGGCGCTTTGGCCGCCGAAGTCGACGTAGGCCTCGTCGATCACCACCACCTGGTCGGGATGCGCGGCCAGCAGCGCCTCGATCCGCTCCAACGGCAAGGCGATGCCGGTCGGCGCGTTGGGATTGGCGATGATGATGGCGCCGCATGGCTGCCTGTAATCCTCGACATCGATCTCGTAACGCTCGTTCAGCGGCACCTGCACCGCCTCGATGCCGTACAAGCTGCAATAGGTCGGATAGAAGCTGTAGCTGATGTCCGGGCAAAGCAGCGGCAGCTCGTGCTTGAGCAAGGCGTGGAAGGTGTGCGCCAGCACCTCGTCCGAGCTGTTGCCGACGAAGACCTGCTCACGCGTCAAGCCGAAACGGCGGGCCACCGCATCCTTCACCGCCGCGTTGGCCGGATCGGAATACTTGCGCAACTGGTCGCCGACGGCGGCCTGCATGGCCGCTATCGCCTTTGGCGACGGGCCGTATGGGTTCTCGTTGGTGTTGAGTTTGACCAGGCCGGGCATCTGCACCTGCTCGCCCGGCGTGTACGGCGTCAGGCCGTGGACCACGTCACTCCAGAAGCGGCTCATTGCAGTGCTCCCAGTGCGCGCTCGATGTCCGCGATCAAATCGTTGACATCCTCCAGGCCGACGTTGAAGCGCACCAGGATACCCTTGTCCTGCCAATCCTTGCGCATGTGCTGGATCCGGTAAGGCATCACCAGGCTGTTGGCGCCACCCCAGCTATAGCCGATCTTGAACAGCTTGAGCGCGTCGACAAAGCGGTCGGTCTGCTCTTCGGTATAACGCTCGTCAAACAGCACGGAGAACAAGCCGCCAGCGCCGCTGAAGTCGCGCTTCCACGTCTCGTGGCCGGGGCAATCGGTGAAGGCCGGATGCAGCACCCGTGTGATCTCCGGGCGCGCCTGCAGCCAGGCCGCCAGCTTGCGGGCCGCCGCGTCGTGCGCGTCGAAGCGCAGGCGCATGGTCGGCAGGCCGCGCGCGACCAGGTAGGCGTCGTCCGCGCCGACGCCCATGCCCAGCCGCATATGCGAAAGGCTGAGCCGCTCGTGCAGCGCCGGGTCGCGCGTGATGACGGCGCCCATCAATACATCCGAGCCGCCTGACTGGTACTTGGTCAACGCCTGCATGATGATGTCGGCACCAAGCTCGAAGCCGCGTAGCGCCAGGCCGGCCGACCACGTATTATCAAGCGCCACCACCACGCCGCGTTCATGCGCAGCCTTGCAGATGGCCGGCAGGTCCGGCACCTCCATCGACACCGAACCCGGCGCCTCGGTCCAGATCAGCTTTGTATTCGGCTGGATCAGCGCGGCGATGCCCTCGCCGATCAGCGGATCGTAGTAGCGCGCGGTGATGCCGAAATCGGCCGACAGCCAGCGCCCCAGTTCGCGATTGGGGTTGTAGACGTTATCGGGCAACAGCACATCGTCGCCGGCCTTGAGCAGCGCGAAGTCCACCATCGCGATGGCCGCCAGGCCGCTCGGCGCCAGCAGGCAGTACTTGCCGTCCTCGATCTCGGCCAGTCGGGCCTCCAGCGTGAAGGTGGTCGGCGTACCGTGCAGGCCGTAGGTATAGGCGTTCTTCTCTTTCCAGTCGCCCGACCGCATGGCCGCCACGTTCTTGAACAGCACCGTCGAGGCATGGTGGATGGCGCCGGGGAAAGCGGCGAAGCCTTCCGGAGCCTGGTAGTCGGAATGTACGAGCGCGGTCTGCGGGGATTTTTTAATAGTCATTGGGAGATTATAGCGCGCAAGACCTCGCGGTCGCTGGCCAGCCTCGCCCTGATCGATTCCCTGGACCGGCGTGCCGACCGAGCCGCGTAGGCCGCTTCTTGAAACAGCGGATGTAACTCATCCGCCCGCTTTTCCCCCAGTCGCTCGGATATCCAGGAAAATGGATCGAGATTGAAGAACGGCAGCACCGTTCCGGAAGGACGATGCAGCGCTATCGAGCGGAGCTCCGTTAAGGTCACGATATCCTTAACATCGCCATCGAAGGTGATGATATGCGGGAGATAGAAGTCCATGCCCTCCACCGGCTTGGCGCCAGCCAGCATATCGAGCGCCCTAGGCAAAAAGAGATCCCACGCGCAATTGCGCAGCACACCAAACGGGTCGGGGCCATTTCGCACAGAGTTCAATTTTTTCGACAACCTGGACTGCCCGCCACGACAAAGGATATCCGCGCAAACGATCAATTCGCGTACCATGATTGTGGACAGCTCTTCGTGCATGAATTCGACCAATTCGCGCATCTTGTGCTCAGATGATTTCCTCGATGAGTACTCTATGATCTTCGTACGAACCAACATCGATTCGACCATTTCAACCTCACCGGCGAGTGCGTCCCCCAGGCCGTCATCCAGGCGGCGCTGAAAATCGGTCAAAAATGTGCCGGCAACAGCTTCGGCATCCTCCCTCAGTTCCGCCCTATAACGGCGCCCCCATTCAACGCCCGGCATCGTCTGTTCTTGTGCCAGCACGTGGTTCGCGGCAAACGCCTCGTGGCACGCCTTGATCGTCTTGTCGTTCCAGTGACGCTGCGCCTCCCATAAGTACAGGTAAGGATTGGCGATATTTCCGGCGCCGAGAAACTCCCAGATCGCCCCAACTTTCGTTCCGACCTCCTGACTTGGATTGTCGCTATAGGCGAACGACCGTATCAGGCTCGCCGCGTTCGAATCCAGATACGTACCCATACCGCAGACAAATTCCAATGGGCGATGACTCAACAAATTTTCATCCAACAGCCATAAGGCGTTGCCTCGAAATAGAGAGGACGCATGTCCGCCGCCAGCTAAAGTGCATCGTCGCGTCTGAAGCATGCTTTGGTCACTGGTATCGGCGTACACAATACGCCAATTCTTCAACAATGCTGCATGGCGCCGGTATGCGCCGGCTGCTTCCCTCCTGTCCGCAGCCATGGCTACTTCGTTGATCGCCTGCGCAGTTTCGTAATCTATCGAATCCAATTTGGACATGGCCATCTCTCGACGAAAAAAAAGCGGACTGCAATATCGCTAGTCCGCTTTTATTATATATTTAATACTATTACTGCGCCTCGCCCCACAGGTCGTGGGCGTCGGACGTGGTGATCTTCACGTCGACGAACTGGCCGACGGCCAGCTTCTTGTGCGGCTCGTACGGCGGCTTGACGTACACCACACCGTCGATTTCCGGCGCGTCGGCACTGGAGCGGCCTACACCGCCGCTGCGGTTGACTTCATCGATCAACACACGCACGGTCTTGCCGACCTTGGCCTTCAGGCGCGCTTTCGAAATCTCTTCCTGCAGCAGCATCACGCGGCCGCGGCGCTCTTCGCGCACTTCTTCCGGCACCGGGTTAGCCAGCTCGTTGGCGGTCGCGCCTTCCACCGGCGAATAGGCGAAGCAGCCCAGGCGGTCGATCTGCGCTTCCTTCAGGAAGTCCAGCAGGTATTCGAATTCGGCTTCGGTCTCGCCAGGGAAGCCGGCGATGAAGGTCGAACGGATGGTCAGGTCCGGATTCATCTTGCGCCAGGCCTGGATGCGGTCCAGGTTTTTCTCGCCACTGGCCGGACGCTTCATGCGCTTCAGCACATCGGGATGCGCGTGCTGCATCGGGATGTCCAGGTATGGCAGCACGTGCTCGCCCATCATCGGGATGACCTGGTCGACGTGCGGATATGGGTAGACGTAGTGCATGCGCACCCACGCGCCGTAGGACTTGGCCAGTTCGCCCAGCGCTTCCATCAGCTGGGTCATGTGGGTCTTGACCGGACGGCCGTTCCAGAAACCGGTGCGGAATTTGACATCCACGCCGTAGGCCGAGGTGTCCTGCGAGATCACCAGCAGCTCCTTGACGCCGGACTTGAACAGGTTCTCCGCTTCCAGCAGCAGTTCGCCGATCGGGCGCGAGACCAGGTCGCCGCGCATCGACGGGATGATGCAGAACGAGCAGCGGTGGTTGCAGCCTTCGGAGATCTTCAGGTAGGCGTAGTGCTTCGGCGTGAGCTTGATGCCCTGCGCCGGGATCAGGTCGAGGAAAGGCTCGTGCGGCTTTGGCAGGTGCAGGTGGACCGAGTCCATCACCTCGGCCAGCGCGTGCGGGCCGGTCACGGCCAGCACCTTCGGGTGCACCTTCATGATGATGTCATCGCCGGCGGCGTCTTTTTTCGCGCCCAGGCAACCGGTCACGATCACCTTGCCGTTTTCGGCCAGCGCTTCGCCGATGGCGTCCAGCGATTCCTGCACGGCGGCGTCGATGAAGCCGCAGGTGTTGACGATGACCAGATCGGCGCCGTCATAGGACTTGGCCGTCTCGTAGCCTTCGGCACGCAGCTGGGTCAGGATCTGTTCGGAGTCGACCAACGCCTTGGGGCAGCCGAGCGATACGAAGCCGACTTTAGGTGCGGGGGCGCCGGCTGCGGGCATGGGGAGACGGGAGAGTGGTTGCGATTGCATGATTGGTAGCTTTATACGCCATGAAAATTACGAGCAATCGAGCATTATACCCCATTCGCCATAGGGAGATCATGCTAGGATAGAGGCTAACCCAGTGGCCCGCGCCGGCACTGTTTTCATCATCCAGTTCAGGAGAATTCGTGGCAACGCTGAAAGACGTCGCAGTGCTCGCCGGTGTAGGCATGTCGACGGCATCGCGCGCCATTTCAGGCGCCGGGCCGGTATCGGCCGAGGCGATGAAAAAAGTCCAGGCCGCGATCGAACAGCTCAACTTCCGCCCCTCCTCCATCGGCCGCTCGCTGTCGGCGAAGTCGCTGGGCATGATCGGGATCTTCACACCGTCCTTCTTCGGCGCCTACTATGGCACCATCCTCAAACAGACCGACTTCGAACTGCGCGCCATGCGGCGCCACGTGGTCGTGGCCACCGGCTGCGGCGACGGCACGCCGCGCGACGAGGCGCTGGAAGCGGTCAAGTTCCTGATCGGCCGCGATTGCGACGGCATCGTGGTGCTGGGGCACGACCTGCACGACGAGGACCTGATCGCGCTGCAGAAGATGAATCCCAAAATAGCCTTCCTCAACCGCCGCAGCACGCAGGTGCCGGAGGCCTCGTTCTGCCCCGATCATTTTCACGGCGGCGAACTGGCGGCGCAGACTTTGCTGCAGGCGGGCCATCGCGAACTGGCGGTGATCTCCGGCCCGGCCGCCACGTCGGACAACACGGAGCGGCTGGACGGCTTCTTCGCCGAGCTGCGTCGCCACGGCATCGAGCGTTCGACGGTGCGCCTGATCGAATCGGACTTCTCGCGCGAGGGCGGCTTCGGCGCCGCGCAGCAGTTGATCAACGAAGGCCTCAAGTTCACGGGCCTGTTCTGTGCCAACGACGAGATGGCGGTCGGCGCCCTGTCCTGCTTCCACCGCGCGGGCGTCGACGTGCCGGGCCAGGTTTCCGTCATCGGCTACGACGACGACTACTCGGCCGAATACACGTCTCCAGGACTGACCTCGGTCCACATCCCGATGGAACAGCTGACGCAGAACGCCGTGCGCTGGCTGCTCAACCTGTGCTACGGCACCCAGCACGAAATCGTCCGCGACTTCCCGGTCTCGGTGACGATGCGCGGCTCGGTCGCCGCACGCACGGCCCGGCGCAACTGACTGGCCGGGCCTGCGCGCCCTATTGCGAGGCCTTGATGCGGAACAGGCGCGCGCCGTGGGGGACCACCTCCGGCGCGAAATCGCGGCCGGCCGGGCCGAGGTCTTTTCCGCTCCACAGGTCCCGCACCGGCGCCGCGTCGCCAACACCGAGAGAGGCAGGTTTGACGGCGACCCGCGCAACCGTCTCGCCAGTATTGAACACCGCCAGGTATTTATCCTTGGACTGGGGCACATCGGCGATCCACGCGATCAGGCCATCGTCGGTGCGGAACAGCTGGCGGTTGTTCTCGCTGTGCTGATTGACGGCGATGACTTCATCGTTGGTGAGCAGGGACAGCGTGAACGGATCGGTCTTCGTCATGTCTCCGCCGTGCATCAGCGGCGAACGGGCGATACTCCACAACGTCATCACCGTGGTTTGTTCGTCGGGCGTGAAGCGGCTATGCTCATTGAACCGTATGGTCCCGAAGGGCAGCATGTCGGCGTCCGGCCATGCGCCGGAAATGCGGAACGGGGTCCAGTCGTGGAGACGCTTGAACTGGTCGCGCAAGGACTTCCAGTCGTCCCAGAAGTCGTCGCTGACGCGCCACATATTGGCGTGTTGCGTGACGTGCGCGCCGGCGCTGAGCGGGGTCTCGCCAGGCGAGGTGCTGAGCAGGATCGGACGTCCGGTCTTGTCGATCGCCTTGCGGAGCGCCTCGATCTCGGGCTGATGGTAAGGGCGGCTGAGGTCATCGACCTTGATGAAATCCACGCCCCAGTCGGCGACCAGCTGGATCAGCGAGTCGTAGTAAGCCTGCGCTCCCGGCTTGCTCATATCGACGCCATACATGTCAGGGTTCCATTCGCAAATGCTATTGCGGTCGGCGATCTGGCCGGCGCGGATGCCGGTGCCTAGCAACGGGGTGTTCTGCTCCACGGCCTGGCGCGAAATCCCGCGCATCATGTGGATTCCGAATTTGAGGCCCTTGGCGTGGACATAGTCGGCGAGCGGCCGGAAACCGGCGCCAGCGCGCGCCGACGGGAATTTTTCAGGCGCCGGGACCAGGCGGCTGAATTCGTCCATCGCCAGCTTGGCCCCTTTTTCGTAGCCGTGGCCTTTGGAGCTCGGCTGATACCACTGGATATCGACGACCAGATACTCCCAACCGTGCGGCTTCAGCGTCCGCGCCATATAGTCGGCCTGCTGTTTGGCCTGGGCCTCGGTGATCGTGGTGCCGAAATTGTCCCAGCTATTCCAGCCCATCGGCGGGGTAGGAGCCCAGGTGTGAAAATCGCTGGCAGCGGCGGCCAGCAGCGGAACACTGGCCAGCAAAGCGCAGGGCAACATCAGAATACGTTTGAACATAAAAAGGGCCGTGGACAAAAGAGCTCAATGTAGCCCTCCGCGCGAACACGATCCAATCACAATTTCTTTGCCAGTGATGCCAGTTTGGATATTGCGTCAAAGCCGCTGTTCGCTGGCCCCGTCAAATAGCGACACACGTTTGGTGCGGATCGAGAAGCTGAGCTCCTGCTCGGTCTCGATCTGCTGCTGGTCCTGCACGATGCCCGCGACCTGTGTGCCGTGGAAGTCCAGCCACAGCACGCGATGCGCGCCCATGGCTTCCACCAGCGAGACTGATGCGCAGACCGCGTTGTCGGCGCCGTCGCAATTGCCGATGTCGATATCCTCGGGCCGCACGCCCAGCACGCATTCCTGCTTGCCGGCCAGTGGCTGCTTGAACGGGTAATCCGTCACGTCGACCGACAGGTGATCGTTGCGGAATACGGTGCGCGCGCCCTCCTGCTCCAGCCGCCCCTTGAACAGGTTCATGCCCGGCGAGCCGAGGAAGGTGGCGACGAACAAGTTGGCAGGCTCGTTGTAGATGTTGGCCGGCGTGTCGAACTGCTGCACCACGCCGCCTTTCATCACGGCCATGCGCTGCGCCAGGGTCATTGCCTCCACCTGGTCGTGGGTCACGTAGATCATGGTTGCGCCCAGCTGCTTGTGCAGCTGTTTCAGTTCGCGCCGCAGTTCGGTGCGCAGCTTGGCGTCCAGGTTGGAGAGCGGCTCGTCGAACAGCATCACGTCCGCCTCGCGCACGATGGCGCGGCCGATCGCCACGCGCTGGCGCTGGCCGCCGGACAGGTTGGCCGGCTTGCGCTTCAACAGCGGGCCCAGTTGCAGCATGTCCGACGCGCGCGTGACGCGGCGGGCGATTTCCGCCTTCGGTGTGCCGTTGATGCGCAGGCCGAAGGACATATTGGCCTCGACGTTCATGGTCGGGTACAGCGCGTACGACTGGAATACCAGCGCGATGCCGCGGTCCTTCGGGTCGGCCCAGGTCATGTCCTTGCCGCCGATCTCGATCTGGCCGGAGGTGGTGTCGATCAGGCCCGCGATGGAGTGCAGCAGCGTGGACTTGCCGCAGCCCGATGGGCCGAGCAGCACCACGAACTCGCCGGCCTTCACGTCCAGGTTCAGGGACTCGATGACCTTGTTACCGCCCAGCTGAATCTGCAAATTACGAATAGCTACGTTAGACATGTTTAACCCTAAGTTAACCTTTAACCGCGCCGGAGGCGATGCCGCGCACGAACCAGCGGCCGGAAATGAAATAGAGAGCCAGCGGCACCAGCGACGTCAGGATGGTCGCGGCCATGTTGACGTTGTACAGGCGCTCGCCGGTGGTGGTGTTGATGATGTTGTTCAGCTGGACCGTCATCGGCAGATGCTCGGAGCCGGCGAACACCAGGCCAAGCAGGAAGTCGTTCCAGATGCCGGTGACCTGCATGATGACGGCCACCACGATCACCGGCGTCGACATCGGCAGCATCAGCTGCAGGAAGATGCGCCAGAAACCGCCGCCGTCGATGCGGGCGGCCTTGAACAGTTCCATCGGCAGCGCCGCGTAGTAGTTGCGGAACAGGAGCGTCATCACCGGCATGCCGAAGATGGTGTGGATCAGCACAATGCCGGGCAATGAACTGAACAGGTTCACGGCGGCCAGCACGCGCACCAGCGGATACACCATTACCTGCACCGGGATGAAGGCGCCCATCATCAGGATGGCGAACAGCAGCCCCGCGCCGCGTGGACGCCAGAACGACAGCGCGTAACCATTCACCGCGCCGATGGCGATCGACAGCACGGTGCTCGGCACCACGATGGCCACCGAGTTCCAGAAGCCGCCGCGTATGCCGTCGCATTCCAGGCCGGTGCAGGCCGATTGCCAGGCTTGCAGCCACGGTTCAAGCGTCGCGTGCACCGGCAGCGCGAACAGCGTGCCGAGGCGGATCTCTTCCATCGGCTTGACCGACGTTACCAGCATCACGTACAGCGGCAGCAGGAAGAACAGCGCGGCCACGATCAGGAATCCATATACGCCAATGCGCGCCGGTGTCCAGGCCAGCTTGCGGCGCGGCCTGATGGCCGGCTGCGCGGCGATGGTGCTATCGTTGGCGGCGCCGCCCGGCGCCACGCCTGTTGCCTTGTCCATTACTACCTTTTCAATTTTAACGGCCTGTCCCATCACGCCCCCTTGGCAGCGCGGCGGTTACGCACATAGTACAGCGGCGCGACGATGGCCAGCACGGTAGCCAGCAGCACGATCGACGCGGCGGATGCGAGGCCGATATTGGCGCGGCCGAACAGGTAGTCCATGATGAACTTGGCCGGCACCTCGCTGGCCGTGCCCGGGCCACCCTGCGTCATCGCGACGACGGCGTCGAACACCTTCACCACCATCACGAAAAGCAGCACGAAAGCGGTCGACACCGAAGGCCCGAGCATCGGCAGCACGATGCTGACGTAGACGCGCCAGCGCGGAATGCCGTCGATGCGGGCGGCCTTCCACAATTCCTCGTCCACGCCGCGCAGGCCGGACAGCATCAGCGCCATCACCAGCCCGGAGGCCTGCCACACGGTGGCGATGACGATGGTGTAGATCGCCATATCCTGGTCGACGATCCAGTCGAAGGTGGCGCCGGCGAAGCCCATCTTGTGCAGCACTTCCTGGATACCCAGCTCGGGATTCAGTATCCACTGCCAGATCAGGCCCGTGGCCACGAACGACATCGCATACGGATACAGGAAGATGGTGCGCAGCGCGCCTTCGGCCATTACCTTCTGGTCGATGAACACGGCGAGCAAAAAGCCGATGACCAGGCAGGCGGCGATGAACAGCACGCCGTACACGGCCACGTTTTGCAGCGACAGCAGCCAGCGCTCGTTGTTGAACAGGCGGATGTACTGCGAGGCGCCGACAAAATCGCTGGCCGGGAAGGTGCGCGAGCTGCTGACCGACACGCGCGCAGTCCACAGCATCGTGCCCAGGTAGGCCAGCAGCACCGTCAGCGCCATCGGGATCATGGCGACGTAGGCGGCGAAGGATACGCTTTGACGCTTCTTGGCCATGGCTTATTGATCCTTCAGCGCGCGGGCGAAGGCCTTTTGCGCGTCTTCCGGCGATTGATTCTTGTTCCAGTAGCTGGTCAGCACGTCCTGCAGGGCGCCCGTGGTGTCGGGCGTCGCCAGCATTTCGGAGTTCGGCAGCTGGCGGCTCTTGTCCTTGATGATGGCCAGGCCCTGCTTCGCGCAGATGTCCAGCGTGGATTCATCGACATCGCCCCGGATCGGGATCGCGCCCTTGCGCGAATTGAAGGCCACCTGCGCGGCCGGCGAAGTGACCACCGTCGCCAGCAGCTTCTGCGCCTTGACGGCGTTGGCGTCCGTGGTTTTCGGGAACACGAAGGCATCGCCGGCGACGATGTACGGCGCCTTGGGGCCGAAGCCGGGGAAGCAGCCGAAATCCTTGCCCGCCACCTGCCTGGCCGACGAGAACTCGCCCTTGGCCCAGTCACCCATGATCTGCACGCCGGCCTTGCCGCTGACAACCATGGCCGTCGCGTCGTTCCAGTTGCGGCCCGGCGAGCCGGCATCCACAAAGGCCTTCAGCTTTTTGAAGTCGACCAGCACCTGCTTGAAGGCCGGCGACATCACGGCTTTCTGGTCGCGGTCGCGGTACACCTTCAGATACAGATCAGCGCCGCCCACCATCGCGAAGATGGCGTCGAAGGTGATCTTCTCCTGCCATACCTGGCCGCCGAAGGCCAGCGGCACCATGCCCGCGGCCTTCAGCTTGGCCAGCTGCGCCAGGAACTCGTCCCAGGTCTGCGGCTCGTTGGTGATACCGGCTTTTTTATACGCGGCCTTGGAGTAGAAGAACCAGGCCGGCATGTGGATGTCCACCGGCGCGGCGTAGAAGTGGCCGTTGATCTTGATCGCGGCCAGTATCGACGGCGGCATGATCTGGTCCCACTTGCCGGCGGCCGCCACGTCGTCCACGTTGTTGAGCAAACCCTGCTCGACGAAATCGCGGAACTGCTTGGAGGTGTTGAACTGCGCCGCCGTCGGCGCATTGCCGCCGACGATGCGGTTGATGGTGGTGGCGCGCGACTGGTCGGCGCCGGCGATGGCGTTGTCGATCCACAGGCCGCCGGCCTTGTTGTAGGCGTCCGCGAACTGCTTGACGGCCTGGGATTCGCCGCCCGAGGTCCACCAATGGATCACGGTCGCCTTCAATGGCGCGGGCGCCTGCGCGCTGGCCGCGCCGCATGCCGCGAGCGTGAGCGCGACGGCGCTCGCCAGTTTTGTAGCCTTACTCATTCTGTCTCCAGTGGGCGTCGAGCGCCCATTTTATTCGGATGGCTGCCGGAAGTTCAATTATTTGCTGTTCCGCTCAGCCAGGAATTGCGTCACCAGTTTGGCGCTGCGCTTCAAGGTGCGCTTCTGGGTCGCATAGTCCACGTGGATGATACCGAAACGGCGCTCGTAGCCGAATGCCCATTCAAAATTGTCCATCAAGGACCAGATGAAGTAGCCGCGTACATCCACGCCCTCCTTCACCGCTTGATCCACCGCAGCCAGGTGCCGGTTCAGGAACGAGATCCGGCTTCTGTCATCGACCTCTCCGTCGACCACCTTGTCGTCGGATGCGGTGCCGTTCTCGGTGATGTAAATTGGCGGCAGGTTCGGATAGTCGCGATGGAAGCCGACCAGCAAATGGCGCAGGCCCTCGGGATAGACTTCCCATCCCATCTGCGTGCGCTCCACGCCTTCCAGATCGACCTCCAGATAACCGTGCTTGCCGTCGCTGACGACATTGGTGCGGAAGTAGTAATTAATGCCGAGGAAATCGAGCTTGCATCCGATGACATCCATGTCGCCCGCGTGCACCGGCGGTTCGGCGCCGGGCCACAACTCCCACAGCGCGGACGGATAGGACTTCTTCAGCAGCGGGTCGAGGATCCAGTTGTTGTGCTGGAGTTCGAACAGCCACGCCGCGTGCTGGTCGGCGTCGGTCGCGCCGTTGCTGGTGCCGCGGCCGACGTTGGTGACGATGCCCACCTGCGCGCCCGGATCGTTGGCGCGCAGCCGCGCCGTCGCAAGGCCGTGGCCTAGCAGCAGGTGATGCATGGCGCGCGTGGCCAGCGCCACGTCCTGCTTGCCGGGCGCGTGATGGCCGGTGCCGTACCCGTGCATGGCCGAGCACCATGGCTCGTTCAGCGTGGCCCACGCATCGACCAAGCCCGCCAACTCCTTGCTGATCATGTCGGCGTATTCGGCGAAGCGGTAGGCGGTGTCGCGGTTGGTCCAGCCGCCCTGGTCCTCCAGATGCTGCGGCAGGTCCCAGTGGTACAACGTGACGAAGGTCTTCAAGCCCTTGGCGCGCAAGGCCGTCAGCAGCTTGCGGTAGAAGGCGATGCCGGCGTGGTTGGGCGCACCGTCCTCCGTCATCACGCGCGGCCAGGCGATCGACAGGCGATAGGCGCCGACGTTCAGGCTGGCCAGCAGTTCGACATCCTCTTCCCAGCGGTGGTAATGGTCGCAGGCGACGGCGCCGGTGTCGCCGGCCAGCGTCTTGCCCGGCGTGGCCGAGAAGGTGTCCCAGATCGAGGGGATGCGGCCGTCTTCGTCGACGGCGCCTTCGATTTGATAGGCCGCCGTGGCGGCGCCCAACAGAAATTCCTTGTTCCAGAGGACCGAACCGGCCGGCGGGGAAAACGTCTCTTCCAGTGCAACGGATGCATAGCCTGCCACAACAACTCCTTCATTTCAACGTAAAGTGGAAGCGTTTCCACATCTGTTGTCGATAGTACTACCGAAGAAATTCAAGTGTCAAAGAATTTTTGTAACTTGGCTACAAAAACGGCACAGCGACCGAGGTGGCTGTGCCGTTTTGATCACCGCGAACGGTGAAGGATTACTTCTTGTCGGTCGGCGGTACGCCGGGGACGAACGGGAAGGTGCCGAAGATGTTCTTGCTCTGGTTTTGCATCTGCTCTTGCATCTGCACGAACAGGCTTTTGCTCTGGTCGATGTAGTTGTTCATCATGCCCTGCATCATCGGGCCCTGGACGTTCATGAACTGGGTCCACATTTCCGGGCTGAAGGGCTTGCCTTCCAGGCCGCCGACCGCGCTGCCGGTGAACTTGCGCTGGATGTCGGTGAAGGCTTGCACGTTCTTTTCCAGGTACGAGCCCATCATGCCCTGCATGGCGTGGCCGTAGAAGCGGATGATCTGCGCCAGCACGTCGCTGGAGAACATCGGCGCGCCGCTGGCCTCTTCTTCCAGGATGATCTGCAGCAGGATGCTGCGGCTCAGGTCTTCGTTGGTCTTGGCGTCGACCACGGTGAATTCTTCGTTGTCCAGCACCAGCTGCTTGACGTCGGTCAGCGTGATGTAGGAACTGGTCTGCGTGTCGTACAGACGGCGGTTCGGGTATTTTTTGATCAGACGGTCAGCATTTTTTTTCGCACTACTCATCACAAGTCCACTTATTGCGCCGCAGCGCGTACTCTAACAATTCGAAAAAAAAGCGAACTTCGGTCCGCTTTCCCACTAGCCTACTCTTTCTATTATAGAGGGGAAAAAGCAGATCTTGCACAATCTGATATAACTTTTAGGTTTTATTGCAACGCAACCAAATTTACAGATCGACAATATCATGCTTTTTCCCTGCCGGCTTAATCGGCGCGCACCTTTACATAACGGCCGGGCGCCGGCTCAATTGGCTTGTAGCGGGTATTGCCCGGCTTGGCCTTCGGCTTGACATCCTTGCCACCGTGCTCGGCCAGGAACTTGGCCCATTCCGGCCACCAGCTGCCGGGATTCTCCGTGGCGCCGGCCATCCAGGCCTCGCCGTCCTGCGGCTTGGCCGCGGCGCGGCCCGGGGGTTTGTCGTTGGTCCAGTAGCTGCGCTTGTTCTTTGCCGGCGAGTTGATCACGCCGGCGATGTGGCCGGACGCGCCCAGCACGAAGCGGTTGGCCTTGGCCTTGCCCGGATTGAGGATGTTCATCGACCCGAAGGCCGACATCCACGGCACGATATGGTCCTCGCGCGAGCCGTAGATGAAGGCCGGCGCATCGATGCTGCCCAGGTCGACCTTCTGCCCCGCCACCGTCAGCTTGCCGGTCTTGAGCTTGTTTTCCAGGTAGGTGTTGCGCAGGTACCAGCAGAACATCGGACCCGGCAGGTTGGTGCTGTCCGAGTTCCAGTACAGCAGGTCGAACGGCGGCGGCTCGTTGCCCTTGAGGTAGTTGGACTGCACGTAGTTCCACACCAGGTCGTTCGGGCGCAGGCTGGAGAAAGTGCTGGCCAGGTCGCGGCCCGGCATCAGGCCGCCGCCCTTGAGTTGCTGTTCGCGCATCGACACCTGGGCTTCGTCGACAAACACGTCGAGCACGCCGGTATCGCTGAAATCGAGGAAGGTGGTCAGCAGCGTCAGGCTGGAGGCCGGCTTCTCGCCGCGCGCCGCCAGCACCGCCAGCGCGGTCGACACCAGCGTGCCGCCAACGCAGAAGCCCAGCATGTTCATCTGGTCCTGGCCGCTGATGTCCTGCACCACGTGGATGGCTTCGATCACGCCCTGGTCGACGTAGTCGTCCCAGGTGGTGCCGGCCAGCGACTGGTCGGGATTGCTCCACGAGATCAGGAACACGCTGTTGCCCTGCTCCACCGCGTAGCGCACCAGCGAGTTTTCCGGCTGCAGGTCAAGAATGTAGAACTTGTTGATGCATGGCGGCACCATCAGCAGCGGGCGCTGGTGCACCGTCGGCGTGACCGGCTTGTACTGGATCAGCTGGAACAGCGGGTTCTCGTACACCACCGTGCCCTCGGTCGTGGCCAGGTTGCGGCCGACCTCGAACGCCGATTCGTCCGACAGCGAGATATGGCCCTTGTTCATGTCGGCCAGCATATTGGCCAGCCCCTTGGTCAGGCTCTCGCCCTTGGTCTCGATCAGCTTTTGCTGCGCCTCGGGATTGGTGGCCAGGAAGTTGGCCGGCGACATGGCGTCGATAATCTGTTGCACCGCAAAGCGGATTTTCTGCTTCTGCTGGGCCGAGGCTTCCACGGTATCGACCATGGCATTCAAGAATTTGGCGTTGAGCAGGTATGATGCCGCATTGAACGACGACATGGGATTGCCCTGCCAGGCGGACGAGGTGAAGCGGCGGTCGGCCACTTCCGGCGTTTTGCCGGCCAAAAATTCCTGCCACAACACGCCGAAATCTTGCAGGTACTGGTTTTTCAGCTGCTCCATGGCCTCCGGCTTCACCGAGGCGCCCACATCCTGCATCATGGCGGCCAACGGATTGGCGTCCGCGGTGGGCGCCATGTTGAACCAGGATTGCCACTGACCGGGGTCGCTCATCTGCGACATCCAGGCGTTGGCAATGGCTTGAGGATCTGGCAAATTCATGTTTGATTCCCTAAAAATAGTTAAATATCTTTACCTGGGCTGCTGATGCTGATTGTTGCTATTGCTTGGATATACGTGGTCGGACTGATGGCACTGACCGAGCCTACCGTCGTTGCGGGAATTGTAACGTTTTTGTTCTATTGCGTGCTGCCGCTTGGCACCTTGATTTACATCGCCGGCACCGGCAAGCGCAAAGCCCGCCGCCGCGCCGCCGAGCTGGCGGCGCACGCAGCCCGCCAGGCCGAACGCGAAGACTAAGCCAGCGCTGGTTCGACTCATTTGATCCAGATCAGCGCGGCCTGCCGTCCGGTGACGCCGTCGCGCCGGAAGGAGTAAAAACGGCCGGAATTGGACACGGTGCAGAACTCGCCGCCATGCACCTGTTTCACGCCTGCCCGGTGCAGGCGGTAGCGCGCCAGCCCGTAGATATCGGCCAGGTGCTTGCCCGGCTTGCCCTCCACGGGCGCGAACGCCGCCTCCACATGGCGCACGCCGGAATCGTCGAGCGCGTCGTTCAGGAAAGTCTGGCGCACCTCGGGGCCAACCTCGAACTGGTAGGGGCCGATCGCCGGCCCCAACCAGGCCATCAGCTCGCCGGCGCCGGCCGCGCGCATCGCGTCGACCGTGTTTTCCAGCACGCCGGCGGCCAGTCCGCGCCAGCCCGCGTGCGCGGCCGCCACGACCTTGCCCTCGACATCGCAGAACAGCACCGGCAGGCAGTCGGCCGTCATCACCGCGCACACCCTGCCTGGCGCGGCGGACAAGCTGGCGTCCGCCTCCGGCACCTCCTGCGGGCCGATCCGGGCCACATCCACCACCGCCGTGCCGTGCACCTGCGACAGCCAGGCCGGATCGCCCGGCAGCATGGCGCGCACGATCTCGCGGTTTTGCGCGACATTGTGCGGCTGGTCGCCCACGTGGGTGCCCAGGTTCAACCCGCCCTGCCCCATGCCGTCGTCATACGGCGCGGGGCTGACGCCGCCGCGCCGCGTGGTCGACAGCGCGCCCACGCTGGCCGGCAGGCCGGGCCAGTGGGGTATCAACCATTGCGGCAGGCTGGACATCAGATAGCTTCCGGCACTTCGATGCCGGCCCGGGCCAGCAGCTCGGCGAAGTCATCGGCCAGCGGCACGGTCCACTCGCATTGCTCGCCGGTGGCTGGATGGACCAGGCCCAGGCGGCGCGCCTGCAGCGCCTGGCGCGGGAAATAATCGGCCAGGTGCTGCTTGCCGTAGGTGGTGTCGCCCACCAGCGGGAAGCCGATCGACATCATGTGCACGCGGATCTGGTGCGTGCGGCCAGTTTCCAGGCGACACTGAACCAGCGTGACCGGACGGCCCTCGCCCAGCTTGCCGCCGCCCAGCACCTGGTAGTGGGTGATGGCCGGCTTGGAGCCCATGCCGGTCGAGACCGCCATCTTGATGCGGTCCTTCGGATGGCGGCCCATCGACGAATCGATGGTGCCGCTGATGCGCGGCATGCCCCACACCACGGCGAAATACTCGCGCTTGACGGTGCGCGCGGCCAGCTGGCGCACCAGGTCGGTCTGGGCCGGCAGCGTCTTGCCGACCACCATCAGGCCGCTGGTGTCCTTGTCCAGGCGGTGGACGATGCCGGCGCGCGGCACGCCCGACAGCTGCGGGCAGTGGTGCAGCAGGCCGTTGAGCAGCGTGCCGGACCAGTTGCCGGCGCCCGGATGAACCACCAGGCCGGCCGGTTTGTTAATGACCATCAAGTGCTCATCTTCGTAAACGATGTTAAGTTCCATCGGTTCCGGTTTAAAAGCCTCGTCTTCCGGCGCCGGTTGGGGCAGAATGACGATCTTCTCGTCGCCGTAGACGGTGTCCTTGGTGGACTTGGCCGGCTTGCCGTCGACGGTGACGAAGCCGTCGGTGATCCACATTTGCAGGCGGCCGCGTGAAAATTGCGGGACCAGGTGGGAGATCACCTTGTCCAGGCGTTGGCCGCAGACTTCGGGGGTCAGTTCCAGTTGGATCGGAGCCAGGCCGTCGTCCTCGCCAAAATCACCGTCCTGCTCGACCAGCAGGTCGGCGTCGGCATCGTGATCGGAGGAAGAATCGGCCAAATTCGGCTTTGGAGTTAATATCACAGCATTCCCATCGGCTATAATCAGCCTATTGTAAAACTTTGGTTAAACAGCTTCTTGCAAAACATATGCAAAAAAAATTGAAAGTAGTCGCAGCAACGTTGGTTCTGCTTAGTTTGTCCGCTTGCGGTTTGTTCTCGGAGAAAATCGACGAGACTAAAGGTTGGAGCGCTACGAAATTATACTCGGAGGCGAGCGAAGAGCTGGAAGGACAGCACTACGAACGCGCAATTCAGTTGTACGAGAAGCTGGAATCGAGCTATCCGTTCGGCACTTACGCCCAGCAGGCGCAGATGCAGATCGCCTACGCCTACTACAAATCGCAGGACCAGGCCCAGGCGCTGGCGGCCGTGGAGCGCTTCATCAAGCTGCACCCGAACCACGCCAACGTCGACTACATGTACTACCTGCGCGGCCTGATCAACTTCAACGACCAGATCGGCTTCCTGAACTTCATCTACGAGCAGGACGCCACCGAACGCGACCCGAAAGCCACGCGCGAAGCCTACGCGGCCTTCAAGCAGCTGGTCGACAAGTTCCCGAACAGCAAGTATACGCCGGATTCGCTGGACCGCATGCGTTACCTGATCAACGCGATGGCGTCGTATGAAGTGCACGTGGCGCGCTACTACTACCGCCGTGGCGCCTACCTGGCAGCGGCCAACCGCGCGATGGGCATCATGAACGACTACCGCGACTCGCCGGCGATCGAGGAAGCGCTGTTCATCATGATCCGCAGCTACGACAAGCTGGGCATGACCGAACTGCGCGACGACACCATGCGCGTGTTCAAGCTGAACTACCCCACCAGCAAGTTCCTGGACGAAGGCAAGAAAGCCGAACGTCACTGGTGGAAACTCTGGAACTAAGCTAGCCCCAACGAAAACCGGGACCCAGGTCCCGGTTTTTCTTTTGCCCAATTTGGGGTCAAGTCTGGCATTCGGACACGGGCTCTGCCGTAGCGGGCTGCTACGGCAGAGCCCGTGTCCGAATGTCAGACTTGACCCCAAGATTATTCGGCGCGGCGGCGGAAGATCCAGGTTTTGTCAGTCGAGTCTTGCTTGTCGTAGGCGTAGCCGTCGACGTTGAATTTCTTGAGCTTTTCCGGGTCGGTGATGCCTTTGACGGCGGCGTAGCGCGCCATCAGGCCGCGCGCACGCTTGGCGTAGAACGAGATGATCTTGTATTTGCCGTTCTTCCAGTCTTCGAATTGCGGCGTGATCACCGGCACGTCCAGCAGCTTGGGCTTGACCGACTTGAAGTATTCCTCGGACGCCAGGTTGACCAGCGTTTCGGCGCCCTGCTCGGCCGCGGCCTTGTTCAGCGCTTGGGTGATGGTTTCGCCCCAGAAGGCGTACAGGTCCTTGCCGCGCGGGTTGCTCAGGCGGGTGCCCATTTCCAGGCGGTGCGGGTGGATCAGGTCCAAGGGCCGCAGCATGCCGTACAGGCCGGACAAAATCCGCACCCGCGATTGCACATAGTCCAGCTGCGCCGGCTTGAGCGTGCGCGCGTCCAGGCCGCCGTAGACGTCGCCGTTGAAAGCCATCACGGCCTGGCGGCCGTCGGCGGTGTCTTGGCTCCAGCTGGCGTAGCGGGCGACGTTGAGCGCCGACAGGTTGTCGGACAGATCCATCAGCTCGCCGATCTGCACCGGCGAAAACTCGCGCAGGCGGTCGATCAGCTGCGCCGAGTGGTCGAGAAAATCAGGTTGGGAATGCAACTTGGTGGTCGGAGGGGTCTCAAGGTCGAGACTTTTTGCGGGCGAAAGCACTATCAGCATAAGATTCCAGATGAACATTTTTACGAACTAAGCACATGATACCTGTTCCAGAGAAACTCACACCGACCCGCATCGTTATCGATACCAACGTTTGCCTCGACCTGTTCGTGTTCAAGGACCCGCGCTGGGCCGCCCTGCTGGCCGCGCTGGAAAACGGCACGGTCGAGGCGATCACCCGCTCGGACTGCCGCGACGAGTACAACATCGTGCTGCACTACAAGCACCTGCCGCTGGACGACGACTCGCGCCCGTTGGCCGCCGCCCGCTTCGACGAGCTCATCACAGTGGTCGCTCCGCCCGAGTCCGGCATCCGCCTGCCGGTCTGCACCGACAAGGACGACCAGAAGTTCCTCGAAGTGGCGCGCGACGCCAACGCGGCCATCCTCATCACCAAGGACAAGGCGCTGCTGAAACTGGCCCGCCGCCTGGCCAAGGCCGGCATGTTCAAGGTCATGGTGCCCGAGGCGTGGAGCCCGGAAAGCTAAGGTTTTTTCGCCACACCAAACCCGGCGCGCTGAGCTAGAATAGGCTATCTGTCCACTACGCAGCCGCCATGAATAGCCGTCACAACCTGCCGAGCAGCACGCCTTCCACGCCCGTCCTGACCACCCGCCTGCCGGCCGTCGGCACCACCGTGTTCACCCGCATGTCCACGCTGGCCGCGCAGGCCAACGCGGTCAACCTGGGCCAGGGTTTCCCCGATTTCGCCTGCGAACGCAGCCTGCTGCAGGCCGTCAACGACGCCATGCAGGCCGATTTCAACCAGTATCCGATGATGACCGGCGCGCCCGTGCTGCGCCAGGCCATCGTCGCCAAGATCGCGGCCATCTACGGCCACCAGTACGACGTCAACACCGACATCACCGTGACCGCCGGCGCCACCCAGGCCCTCACCACCGCCATCCTGTGCTGCGTGCATCCGGGCGACCAGGTGATCGTCATCGAGCCAAGCTACGACAGCTATGTGCCGGCGATCACGCTGGCCGGCGGCGTGCCGGTGCTGGTACGGATGGAAGCCGGCGCGCAAGGCTACACGGTGCCATGGTCCGACGTGGCGGCCGCGGTCAACGGCAAGACGCGCCTGATCGTCGTCAACACCCCGCACAACCCGACCGGCAGCGTGCTGCGCGCGGCAGACCTGCAGGCGCTGGCCGACATCGTGCGCGGCACGGACGTGCTGATCCTGTCGGACGAGGTCTACGAACACATGGTCTACGACGGCCAGCGGCACGAGTCCGTCTGCCGCCATCCCGAGCTGGCGGCCCGCGCCTTCGTGGTCTCCAGCTTCGGCAAGACTTACCACGTCACCGGCTGGAAGATTGGCTACGTGGCTGCGCCGGCCGCGCTGTCGGCGGAGTTCCGCAAGGTCCACCAGTACAACGTCTTCAGCGTCAACACGCCCATGCAGCACGGCATCGCCAGCTACATGGCCGATCCCAGGCCCTACCTGGAACTGCCGGCGTTCTACCAGCGCAAGCGCGACCTGTTCCGCGAAGGCCTGAAACACTCGCGCTTCGAACTGTTGCCGGCCGACGGCACCTATTTCCAGTGCGTGCGCTACGACAAAATTTCAACGCAAACGGAAGCGCAGTTTGCGGAGTGGCTGACCACCGAGATCAAGGTGGCGGCGATACCGGTATCGGCGTTTTACCAGCAGGGCAAGGAATCGGGCATCGTGCGGTTCTGCTTTGCCAAGAAGGATGAGACCCTGGCGCTCGCGTTGGAGCGGCTGGGCAAAGTTTAATTCGGGGACGAGAATCATGGCCGAGACCAACCAGGCGGACACGCCGCTCGTGGCGGGCGAGTTCGCGGAACAGGAGCCGCCGCCGTCGGTACTGCATCAGCTCAACGAGTCGAACCGCAGGCTGGAGCGCCTGCTGCAAAACCTGCGCAACGAGCACAACGCCGAGAGCGAGCTGCGCGACATCGCGCGCGACGTGATCCACGCGGTGGACCTCAATCCCGACATCGCGCTGGCCTGCATCTTCCTGTGCCAGATCGCCGGCAGCTACGCGGTGCGCCACTGCATCGAGACGGCCGTGGTGGTGGTGGTGGTCGCGCACAGCCTCGGCAAGACCCCGGCCGATACGCTGACCGTGACGGCGGCCGCGCTGACGATGAACGTCGGCATGCTGCGCCACAATAACGCTTTCCAGGACAAGCACACGCCGTTGACCGGCGAGGAAATGGCCATCGTGCGCCGCCACCCGGAGCAAAGCGTGGACATGCTCAAGGACGCCGGCATCCAGGATGACGAGTGGATTTCCTGCGTGCTGCTGCACCACGAGAACGACGAGGGCAGCGGCTATCCGGCCGGCGTCGCCAGTCCGGAGGTGACGCTGAACGCCAAGCTGCTCAGCCTGGCGGACCGCTATTGCGCGCAGGTGTCGGCCCGCAATTACCGCCGCTCCATCCTGCCCGACCAGGCCCTGCGCAACCTCATCGACGACAAGGTGGCGCCGGTCGATCCCACGCTGGTGCAGTACTTCCAGCGCGAGCTGGGCGATTTCCCGCCGGGGACGCTGGTGCGTTTGCACAACGGGGAAATCGGCGTGGTGTGCCGCCGTCCGGGCGGCGCCGGCGGCTTGCAGATCCATTGCCTGCGCGATCCGGCGGGCGCGCTGTTGTCGCCGCCCCCACTGCGCAGCAGCGCCGACCAGGATGGCGCCATCGCCGCCGCCTTGAGCGAGGATGAGGCGTCGACCCGCTTCAGCATGAAACAGATCTGGGGACAACAGGCCAGCCTGTAACGCGTCATTCCCGCACAGGCGGGAATGACGGGGTTTAGTGCGGCAGCGATTCGATCTTGCGGTCGATGAAGGCTTGCAGCTCCGGCGACAGGCCGCTCGATACGCGCGCGCGCCGGTAGGCTTCGCGCGCTTCCGGCAGGTGCATGTCGGCTTGCAGCGAGATGCCCAGTCCCATCCACCACACACCGTTCTGCGGCGCCAGCGTCAACGCCGCGCGATAGTATTGCGCCGCTTCGGCGTGGCGCTGCTGGCGTTGCAGCACGCCGGCCAGGAAGGCCTGGTACTCGGCGCTGTTGCCGGCGTACGGCAAGGTCGTCATCAGCGTTTCCAGCGCCGGGCCGCCCCGCTCCAATTGCAGGCGCGCCAGTACCATCGCCAGGCCAGGCTGGCGCGGATCGATGCCCAGCGCCAAACGCAATTGGCGGATGGCCTCGTCGTTGCGCTTGTTCTCCAGCAGCAGGCTGATGTTGGTTTGACGCGCGGCTTCGTTGCGGGGGTCGATTTCCAGGGCACGATCCAGGTCGGCCAGCGCGGCGCTGACGCGGCCTTCCTGCAGGGCCACCAGCGCGCGGCGATAGGCGTTCTCGGCCATCTGCCGCGGGCTGATGTCGTGCGTGATGGTGCCCTCGCCTGCCGCGGTGCCGGCACCGGCCTGGCGGGACGCCTTGCGTTCGGCGCGCGCGGCCACGGCGGCCTTGCG
>NZ_WWCX01000159.1:0-7609 GCF_009857655.1 Duganella vulcania | reverse complement strand
GGCTATGCCGGCCGTGAACGCCTGCGGCAGGAGGCGGCCGCCGGCATAGCCGGCCAGCGCGGCGCCGGCGACGATCAGCGGGAATGGCAGTTGCAGCGCGAAGATCGCCACGAAGGCGGCGCCGGCGATGCCCCACAGCCAGCCATTGCGCAAGGCGCGCGTGCCGATGCGGTGCGCGGCCTGCAGCACGATGGCCGTGACCGCCGGCTTGATGCCGTAGAACAGCCCCGCCACCAGCGGCTGCTGGCCGAACGCCATGTACAGCCACGACAGCAGCACCAGCAACAGCAGCGACGGCAGCACGAACAAGCCGCCGGCGATGATGCCGCCGCGCGTGCGGTGCAGCAGCCAGCCGATGTAGGTGGCCAGCTGTTGCGCCTCGGGACCAGGCAGCAGCATGCAGTAGTTGAGCGCGTGCAGGAAACGGCGCTCGGAGATCCAGCGCCGGCGCTCGACCAGCTCCTGGTGCATGATGGCGATCTGCCCGGCAGGTCCGCCAAAGCTGATGCAGCCCAGCTTGAGCCAGAAGCGGAAGGCTTGCCAGAGCGTCGGCGCGGTCGGCGCGGTGGTGGGCGTCATCGTGGTTCCTGTCAAAAAAAAGCCCCGTCCGCACTGAGCGCGCTCAGGCGGACGGGGCCGGTGCATGCCGGTGGCTGGCTTACATCTGTTCGATCATCACGTCGCCGAAGCCCGAGCACGAGACCTGGGTCGCGCCCTCCATCAGGCGGGCGAAGTCGTAGGTGACCTTCTTCGAATCGATGGCTTTCTCCATCGACTTGATGATCAGGTCGGCCGCTTCAACCCAGCCCATGTGGCGCAGCATCATTTCGGCGGACAGGATCAGCGAACCGGGGTTCACGTAGTCCTTGCCGGCGTACTTGGGCGCGGTGCCGTGGGTGGCTTCGAACATCGCGACCGAGTCCGACAGGTTGGCGCCCGGGGCGATGCCGATGCCGCCCACCTGGGCCGCCAGCGCGTCCGAGATGTAGTCGCCGTTCAGGTTCAGGGTGGCGATCACGCTGTACTCGATCGGGCGCAGCAGGATCTGCTGCAGGAAGGCGTCGGCGATCGAATCCTTGATGATGATGTCGCGGCCGGTCTTCGGGTTCTTGAACTTGCACCATGGGCCGCCATCGATCAGCTCGGCGCCGAATTCCTTTTGCGCCAGCTCGTAGGCCCAGTCACGGAAGCCACCTTCGGTGTACTTCATGATGTTGCCCTTGTGGACGATGGTCACCGACGGCTTGTCGTTGTCGATAGCGTACTGGATCGCCTTGCGCACCAGGCGCTGCGTGCCTTCGATCGACACCGGCTTGATGCCCAGGCCCGAGGTGGCCGGGAAGCGGATCTTGGTGACGCCCATTTCCTTGATCAGGAAGTCCATCAGCTTCTTGGCGCCTTCCGAGCCCTGCTGGTACTCGATGCCGGCGTAGATGTCTTCCGAGTTCTCGCGGAAGATGACCATGTCGGTCTTTTCGGGTTCCTTGACCGGCGATGGCACGCCGGTGAAGTAGCGTACCGGGCGCAGGCAGACGTACAGGTCCAGCTGCTGGCGCAGCGCCACGTTGAGCGAGCGGATGCCGCCGCCGACCGGCGTGGTCAGCGGGCCCTTGATCGAGACCACGTAATCCTTCAGCACCTGCAGGGTTTCCTCCGGCAGCCACACGTCCGGGCCGTACACGGTGGTCGATTTTTCGCCCGCGAAGATTTCCATCCAGCTGATCTTGCGCTTGCCGCCGTAGGACTTGGCCACCGCCGCGTCGATCACCTTGATCATCACCGGGCTGATGTCCACGCCGGTGCCATCGCCCTCGATGTAGGGAATGATCGGGTTATCTGGTACATTCAGGGAAAAATCGGCGTTGACGGTGATTTTCTGGCCGTCGGCAGGTACTTTGATATGCTGATACATCGTGTTCTCCGAAGTGGACGCTCGGCGGGCAGCGGGCTGCTCCCGCCAAGTCTTCTATAAGACATAAGACAGGTGTGTGGCATTATGCACCAGTATTTTCACAGGCGCCATGGTTTTCATTACAACCTTAAAGCCTACACCAAAATCATCCGAAGAGAAGTATGTCACTCATTCTATTTAATAAACCTTTCCAGGTGCTGTGCCAATTTTCCCCGCAGGACGGCCGCGCCACGCTGGCCGACCACCTGAAGATCCCCAACATCTACCCCGCCGGCCGGCTCGACGCCGACAGCGAGGGCTTGATGCTGCTCACCGACGACGGCAAGCTGCAGCACACCATCGCCCATCCCGACCACAAGGAGGCGAAGGTGTACCTGGTGCAGGTGGACGGCGTGCCGGACGCAGCCAGCCTGGCCAGGCTGCAGGCGCCGCTGGACCTGGGCGACTTCGTCACCAAGCCGTGCAAGGCGGTGCGGATCGCCGAGCCGGAGTGGCTGTGGCCGCGCAATCCGCCGATCCGCAGCCGCGCCGAGCACCCGACCAGCTGGCTGGCGATCACGCTTCAGGAGGGGAAAAACCGCCAGGTGCGGCGCATGACGGCGGCGGTCGGCCTGCCGACGCTGCGGCTGGTGCGCAGCGCCATCGGCGCCATCTCGCTGGCGACCCACCCGCTGATGCCGGGCGAGTGGATGGCGGTGTCGGCCAAGGACCTGGCGGGCTAGATTGATGCGTTGCAGCACATAAAATTCTGTTTTTCGAGCATTTTTGTGTCAACTGGAAATTTTGAGCGGCGTTAATGAGCTAGATTCATATGAATCTTCGTTTTTTTTAGCTGGTTCAATCAACTGCCAAAGGAACTCATCATGTCCAAGATCATCGCTGCCCTGGTTGCCTCCCTGTTTGCTGCTTCCGCCTTCGCTGCCGCCCCGTCGGCTTCGGCGTCCGCCTCGGCAGCTGCTGCAGCCCCGATGGCATCGGCCCCTTCCGCATCGGCCTCCGCCTCCGCCTCGGCGCCAAAAGCTAAGAAAGCCAAGCACAAGAAAGCTTCCGCATCGGCAGAAGCTTCCGCCTCGATGCCAGCCAAGTAATCGCTGCCACACCAGCAAGCCGGCCCCGGGCCGGCTTTTTTACGTCCACGCATGCGAAAAAACCCGCGCTGGCCGAAGCCAGGCGGGTTCTTGCTTTAAATCCCAACGAGTGGAATTAAGCGGACAGTGCCTTCAGGGCAGCTGCCAGACGGCTCTTATGACGAGCTGCCTTGTTTTTGTGGATGATCTTCTTGTCCGCAATGCTGTCGATGGTCGACACGGACGATTGGAAGATTGCCGTCGCAGCAGCTTTGTCGCCGCCCTGGATCGCTTTGCGAACTGCCTTGATAGCGGTGCGCAGGGTCGAACGCTGGGACGAGTTGTGAGCGTTTTGCTTAACTGCTTGACGAGCGCGTTTGCGCGCTTGTGCGGTATTTGCCATGGAATTTCCTAAAACAGGGTAAAGGTGCGTTTGCAAACATTATTGTTTGCCAAACAGGTGCGTTCAGTGCGTCTGCCGAACCATGTGAGTCAAACTACTGCCTGCCAAACATTAGTGTCTGCGTAACAGAATTCTGTACAGCCTGCGATTATAGCGATGTTTTCTGTCAGGAGCAACTATAATCACGTCCCATGAACTTGCTTAAAACTCTAGCCGCCATCTCCAGCATGACCATGCTGTCCCGTGTAACCGGATTATTGCGTGAAACCTTGTTTGCCCGGGCCTTTGGCGCCGGCGCCTACACGGACGCTTTCATCGTCGCGTTCCGCATTCCCAACCTGCTGCGCCGCCTGTTTGCCGAGGGGGCCTTCTCCCAGGCGTTTGTGCCGATCTTGTCGGAATATAAAAACCAGCACGGCCAGGAGGCCAGCAAGACGCTGGCCGACCACGTGGCCAACACGCTGGTGTGGGCCACCCTGTTCGTCAGCGCGCTCGGTATTATAGGCGCGCCGTTGTTTGTTTACCTCATCGCCACCGGCCTGGACAAGCAACCGGGCGCCTTCGACGCCGCCGTCTGGATGACGCGGCTCATGTTCCCTTATATTAGCTTCATGGCCTTCGTGGCGATGGCCGGCGGCGTGCTCAACACCTGGCGCGAGTTCAAGATCCCGGCCTTCACGCCGGTGCTGCTGAACCTGTCCTTCATTGCCGCCTCGCTGTTCCTGCAATCGCACCTGGAGCAGCCGATCTACGCGATGGCGATCGCCGTGTTCGTCGGCGGCATCCTGCAGGTGGCGATCCAGATTCCGGCGCTGGTCAAGATCGGCATGTTGCCGCGCCTGTCCTGGAATCCGGCAGCCGGCCTGGGCGACCCGGGCGTGCGCCGCGTGCTGAAGAAGATGGGGCCGGCCGTGTTCGCCGTGTCGGCCGCGCAGATCAGCCTGATGATCAACACCAGCATCGCCTCGCGGCTGGCCGAGGGCAGCATTTCCTGGCTGTCGTACGCCGACCGCCTGATGGAGTTCCCGACCGCGCTGCTGGGCGTGGCGCTGGGCACGATCTTGCTGCCCAGTCTGTCCAAGGCGAAGTCGGACGGCGATGCCCAAGAATACTCCGACCTGCTGGACTGGGGCCTGCGCCTGACCTTCCTGCTGGCGCTGCCGGCGGCGGTGGGCATGGCCGCGCTGGCCAAGCCGCTGATCGCCACCCTCTTCCACTATGGCAAATTCACCGACGAGGCGGCCACGCAGTCGTCCTACCCGCTGATCGCCTACAGCGCCGGGCTGCTGGGCATCATCCTGGTCAAGACGCTGGCGCCGGCGTTCTATGCGCGCCAGGACATCCGCACCCCCGTCAAGATCGCCACCGGCGTGCTGGTGGCGACCCAGTTGATGAACTGGATCTTCGTGCCCTACCTGAAGGTGTCGGGCCTGGCGCTGTCGATCGGCCTGGGCGCCTGCATCAACGCCAGCTTCCTGTACGCGGGCTTGCGCAAGCGCGGCATTTACCGGCCCAAGCCGGGTTGGACGATGTTCTGCGCCAAATTGGCGGTGGCGTGCGTGCTGATGGGCGCGGCCGCGTGGTTCGGCGGCCAGCAGGTGGACTGGCTGGGCTTGCAGCACCATACGCTGTTGCGCATCGGCGCGCTGATGCTGTTGATCGGTTTGTGCGGAGCGGTGTACTTCGCGGCGCTGTTCGCCATGGGCTTCCGGCTGCGGGATATCAAGCGCACAGCCCGCTAAGCCTGAACAACGGACGAAAAAAAACCCGCCGAGGCGGGTTTTAAGAGCAGCTAAAACTTAAGCTGCTTTTTTTGCTTTGCGACGAGCAACAACACCCATCAGAGCCAGGCCGCCCAGCAGCATGCCGTAGGTTTCTGGTTCTGGTACGGCGGTTACGGTGATCGAACCGTTGTAGAACGCCGACGAGGCGCTGGTTGGCGTGCCGCCCAGGGTCAGGGTGAACGGCGAGTTGGTGCCAACGTTGAACGAACCCAGGCTAGCGAACGAGCTGCCGAAGATGAACACAGGAGCCTGGCCGTTCAGGCTGGCGGTTTGGATGTTCACGTTGGTCGCGCTGTAGTTCAGCAGAACGTTGTAGGTACCAGCTGCCAGACCGGTGAAGGTCAGGACGTCGGAACCGCCGGACAACAGGCCATCGCCTGGCAGCGACAGACCGGAGAAGCCGGTAGCAACGCCCAGGGTCACAGGGATGTTCAGCTGATCAGCAGCAAATGCGCTAACCGAAGCGGCAGCCAGCAGAGCGCCAGCAACGAAAGATTTCAATTTCATGTGATTTCCTTAATCAAACGAATTGTGGCTGCGCTTTCGCCAACCACCGAATAGTTAATAGGAGTACTTCGGGAAGAATCATAACATAAGAATATTAATTCCAATTGTTATTTTTCCATTTTTAGTTTCTTATAAATAACTTTTTCCATGTTATGAAAATATCAGGGTAAATGTCGGGGGGGTAAACTGAAAACCCGTGACAATCCGAGAGAAAATTTTTAAAAAATGTGGCTTCCAAGCCGCTATTCCTGCGGCTTTTCGTGCGTTTCGGGGATCGGCGGCTCGACCGGATCGGGCCGCACTTCCGGCGGCTCCGGCGGGCTGGCCGGCGCCTCCACCGGGGGTGGCGGCGGGGCCGGAATCGACGGCGGAGCGGCTTGCTGCTTTCCAGGCGCGGGCGCCGTGACGCGCGGCGACGGGCCCGTCATTTCGGTGGGTACCGCCCCGGCCAACGCCATGGAAAACTTCCAGTCAGAAATATGCGCCTTGCCTTCAAAGCCCGTGTAGCGGGCCGGGAAATTTCCCACTTTCACAGGCTTGGCGTCGGACAGGCTGTAGACCGCCAGCACGCCGACCTTGTCGCCGAGATACAGAATGCCCCACTCGGACTTGCCGGTCATCGGATCGACAAACAGTTTGCGCAGGTGGCGGCGGGTGCCGGGGAAGCGCGGATCCTTGAGCAGCTCCTTCAGCGATGGCGGCTGCGGCGGCATCCCGGCCGGCGTGGCGTCGGCGTAGCTTTTCAGGGCGTCGCTGAACGCGGCGCCGATATCGAGCAGCTCCATCTCCGCCCGGCTGCGCTGCACCACCGAACCCAGCTTCAACGCCGTGGCCGTCACCAGGCCGATGATGGCCAGCAGGATCAACAGGCTCAGGTAGGTGAAGCCGCCGACGCGGCGCTGGCGCTGCGCCCTCATCACCAGTCGGCGTAGGGCTTGCCGCTGCGGTCGTTGCCGGGCGCGCCGCTCTTGATGTTGTAGACCCCGCCCTTGCCGGTGTCCTCCGGCGGCACGATGATCCACGTGGTGTCGCTGTCGGTGATTGGATCGACCGGCATGGCGCGCAGGTACTTCTTCTCCACCAGCTGCTCCAGCGAGTCGGGATAGCGGCCGGTGTCGCCGTAGTATTGGTCGAGCACCTGCCGCACATTGCGCAGGTTATCGGCCAGCACCACCTCCTTCGACTTGTCGATGCTGGGAAAGTAGCGCGGCACGGCCAGCGTCAGCATCAGCGCGACGATGCCCAGCACCACCAGCAACTCGATCAGCGTGAATCCTTTGGTCTTCATGGTCACCATTTTCTGTAGGGTACGCCGTTCAGGCCGGTCTTCTCGCTCAGGCTGTAGACGTCATAGACATCCTCGCCCTCCTTCGGCTGGTCGGCGTCGCTGGCGTAGCTGCGCTTGCCCCAGGTCTGGCCATCGCTCAACGCGGCGTCCGGGTTAAACGGATCGCGCGGCACCCGGCGCAGGAAGTAGATCTTGGTGTGCTTGGGATTCTGCGCGTCCGGCACGCCTTCTACCAGCAGCTCCAGCGTCTTGGGATAGCCGGTCGCGCCCATCGCCTTGGCGACGCGGCCCTGGTCATAGGCCAGCTTGTAGGCGTCCAGCGCGCCGCGAATCTGGTGCAGCGCCTCGCGCAGCTCCTGCTCCTGGCGGCGCTGCACCACCACTTGCGCGGTCGGCACCACCAGGGCGCTGAGCAGGCCGAGGATGGCCAGCGACACCAGCAGTTCGATCAGCGTGAAGCCACGGACGCGCTTCATCATCATGGGCTTACTGCTGCGCCGGCGGAATCGGCGCCGGCTCCGGTTCGGGCGGCGGCAGCACCGGCTGCGGCTGTTGTCCCTGGCTGGGCGGCAGCGGCGCCGGCTGGCCCTGCGACAGCGGGATCGCCTGCACCGGAGGACGCAGCGGCGACGGTTGCGCGCCGGCCGG
>NZ_WWCX01000158.1:0-7855 GCF_009857655.1 Duganella vulcania | reverse complement strand
CACCGGCGCCGCGCCGGGTGCTCGTGCCGGACGACTGGCTGGGAGAGTTCATGCCAGCCGCGGCCGCCGGTCCCCCGCCTGGCCACGGCGATGAACAACCCGGCGACGCCGCCGGGACACCGCGTAGCGCCCGTCTTGCCAGCCGCCCGCGCGTGCGCCAACAGGAGGACGACTCCCCCCAGCCGCCGGGTCCGGTGATGGTGCAGACGGCCCGTCCGCACGAGCAGGCCGAGGATGCCCTGGGGGCGCAGCGGCCGGCCGACCGCGACGCCGATACCGCCGCCGAGGACTACGCCGACGCGCTCTCGGAGCTGCCCGAAGCGCGCCTGGTCTCCACTCCCGGCGCCGCCCGCGAAGTCCTGCTCTCGGACGACCCGCCCGGCATGCGGGCCCGGCCTCCAGCCACGGCGCCGCAGGCAGGCGGCGGCGAAGCCTTCCCCTACCCGGAATGGGACTGGAAGAGCCGCGCCTACCGGGACCCCGGCACGCTGGTCGCGGTGCGCACCGCGCTGCCCGGGAACCAGGCGGTGGTCGACGCCATCGTCAGCAGCCAGGCGGCGGTGCTGGCCGCCGTGCGCCGCCAGTTCGACATGCTGCGCGCCCAGCGCAGCCGGCAACAACGGCAGCTTGACGGCGACGCCATCGACCTCCAGGCCTGGATCGACAGCCGGGCGCAGTTGCTTGGCGGCGGGCAGCTCGACCAGCGCTGGTACGAAAGCGAACGGCGCGGCCGGCGCGACCTGGCCGTGATGCTGCTGGTCGACATCAGCGGCTCGACCGATGGCTGGGTGTCCGGCCAGCGCCGGGTGATCGACGTCGAGCGCGAGGCGCTGCTCATCGTTTGCGCCGCGCTGCAGGGCCTGGGCGAGCCGTTCAGCGTACTGGCCTTTTCGGGCGAAGGCCCGGGCGGCGTGGTGGTGCGCGCCATCAAGCAATTTTCCGAACCCTATTGCAACGAAGTCGCGTTGCGGATCGCCGGACTGGAGCCGGAGCACTACACGCGCGCCGGCGCCGCCCTGCGCCACGCCTGCGCCACCCTGATGACGCAGCCCGCCCGCCACAAATTGTTGGTGATGATCTCCGATGGCAAACCGAACGACGTGGACCAGTATGACGGCCGCTATGGCGTGGAGGACTTGCGCCAGGCCGTGGTCGAAGCGCGTCTCCAGGACATATCGCCATTTTGCCTGACGATCGACCGCCACGCGGCCGATTATCTGCCGGCGGTGTTCGGCGAACATTCCTATGCCTTGTTGCAGCGCGCCGAACTGCTGCCGACGGTGCTGTTGCGCTGGTTGCGCAAGCTGATCGCCGCGTAATTGCAAGGGCGACAATAAAGCTACCGGCATTCTCCCCGTCAGGTGGAACAAACGTGTAGGATGGCGGGTATTATCGTGCGAACGCCCCTGAACCAACGATGCCGTATTCACTGAACCCGGACCAACTCAGTAACATCATCGACATCGCGGAGCATGCCATTCTCTGCACTGACGAGAGCCAGCACATCATCCTCTTCAACCGGGGCGCCGAGCGCATGTTCGGTTGGGCGGCGTCCGAGGTTGTCGGCAAAAGCCTGGAGCTGCTGATTCCGCCGCGCTATCGTTCCGGGCACGCCGCGCGCGTGTCCGCCTTCCGCCACGGCGACACGGCCGCGCGCAGGATGGGCGAGCGCAGCACCATCTACGCCGTGCGCAAGGATGGCACCGAATTCCCGGCCGAGGCGACGATCTCCAAATCCGGCGAGGCAGGGCAAGTGATCCTGACCGCGATCCTGCAGGACATCTCCGAGCGCAAGGCCTACGAGCAGGAACTCGAACAGGCCAAGGAAACGGCGGAAGCGGCCGTGCGCGCCAAGAGCATGTTCCTGGCGAATATGAGCCACGAGATCCGCACGCCGCTGAACGCGGTGATCGGCATGACCAGCCTGCTGCTGCACACGCGCATCGACGAGGAACAGCGCGACTACACCGAGACCATCCGCTCCAGCAGCGAGGCGCTGCTGGCGGTCATCAACGACCTGCTGGACTACTCCAAGATGGAGGTGGGCCGCCTCGACCTCGAACGCCATCCGGTCGAAATACGCCGCTGTGTAGAGGACGCGCTGGACCTGGTGGCGTCAAGCGCGGGGGACAAGCACCTCGACCTGGCCTACATCATCGAGCCCGGCGTGCCGGCCACCATGCTGTCCGACGCCGCCCGGCTGCGCCAGATCCTGGTCAACCTGCTGTCCAACGCGATCAAGTTCACGCATCACGGCGAGGTGGTCGTGACGATCAGCGCGGAGAGCCGGGATGCCAACACCTACAGCCTGGATTTCGCCGTGAGGGACACCGGGATCGGCATTCCCGAGCACAGCCAGGAGAACATCTTCCGCTCGTTCACCCAGGTCGATCCCTCGACCACACGCCGCTACGGCGGGACCGGGCTGGGCTTGACGATCAGCCGGCGCCTGGCCGAGATCATGGGCGGCAGCCTGACGGTGCACAGCGAGGTGGGGAAAGGGTCGACCTTCACGCTGTCACTGCTGGCCGAGGCCAACGACGACCAGCTGGCCGAGGATGTGCTGCGGGACCGTTCGGCGACCGTGGAAGGCAAGCGCATCCTGATTGTCGACGACAACACCACCAACCGCCGCATCCTGATGCGGCAGGCGCTGTTGTGGGGCATGGAGGGCCTGTCCGCCGCCTCGGCGGCCGAAGCCATCGACCTGGTGCGGCATGGCGCCCCCTTCGACGTGGCCGTGCTCGACATGCAGATGCCCGACATGGATGGCGTGCGCCTGGCCGCCGAATTGCGCAAGATACGCGACCGGGCGACGCTGCCGCTGGTCCTGCTCACCTCGGTCGGCCACCGGCAAGCCGGGAGCAGCCTGGACGGCGGCATGTTCGCCGCCTGGCTGAACAAGCCGATCAAGCCGCGGGCCCTGCTGGACGCGCTGCGGCAGGTCTTGAGCAAGCGCGACGCCACCGCCGCCCCGCCCCGCCCCGCCGCCGTTGCGCCGGGGCTGGCCGCCGCGGTGGACATTCTGGTGGTCGAGGACAATACGATCAACCAGAAAGTGCTCAGGCAGCTGTTGCGTCATCTCGGTTACCAGGCCGACGTGGTGGCCAACGGCGTCGAGGCGATGACGGCGCTGGAAGGCCGGCACTACCAGATCATCCTGATGGACATGCAGATGCCGGAGATGGACGGGTTCGAGCTCACGCGGCGCCTGCGCCAGCGCTTCAAGGGCAGCGACAGCCCGTACATCATCGCGATGACGGCCAACGCCTTGCCCGGGGACCGCGAGCGCTGCCTGGACGCCGGCATGGATGAGTACATCGCCAAGCCCATCGAGCTGCACGTGTTGAGCTCGGCGCTGGTGGCGGCGATCGCCCGGTTGGCCACGCGCCGGCGCGACGATGCGGTGCTCAGCCACGCCCGCATCGAGCAATTGCGCGCGATCGGCGAAGACCTTTCCCTGCTCGACGAGGTGGTGGCCTCCTTTATCGCCGAGGTGCCGCAGTTGCTGGAAAAACTCGCGAGCGCGGCAACGGCGCAAGACGCGCCATTGCTGGCGTCGACCGCCCACTACCTGCAATCGAGCATCGAGTTCGTGGGCGCCAACCGCATGCGGCTGCCATGCACCAATCTGGAGCTGATGGGCAAGGGCGAAAATTTCGACGATGCGGCCGGACAGCTGCAAGACCTGGCGCTGGCGTATGAAGACACCAGGAAAGCGCTGCTGGAATTGAATCCAGCGGCGGACTAGCCAGTTCGATTTATTGCGCCGTTCCCTTCGCGCTGGCGGGCGCCGTCCACCCTGCCTTGGCCAGCAGGCCCGCCAGCGGCGCGTTCTTGCTCACGGCGATAGCCGACCAGGTCCCGGTGTCGAAGGTTTCGCGGGCCGGTCCGAGCTGCGCCAGGCGTTGCACCAGATTGTCGCCCCGTGAACCTTCCAGCGAGCGTTCGGGCGACTCGGACCGGTAGCGCACGAATTTTTGCTGGATGCCGGGACACGCGCTGCCGGTAAACAAACCGTGCTCGCGCAATAAGGCCCAGTAGCTGGCCGGAGACTCCAGCACCACTTTGGCCAGCTGGCCGTTGAGCGGGAAGCAGACCTGCTTCAACGGCAAGCTGAAATCCTTGCTCACCAGGCGCAGCATATCGGGGTTGAGCGAGACGATGGCGCGCTCCAGCGCCGTTCCCCAGTCCCGGACGGTAATTGTGTCGATCACGCCGCCGTGGGCCACGAGAACCTTCAGCGCGTCCACGTTCCCGACCGCGATCGCGTTTTCCACCGGATTTGCCTCCACCCGGCTGCCCAGCGTAAGGTGCCGGTTCGGATCTTCGCCGTGCGCCAGGATCGCCGGCAGCAGATCCACCCTTCCGTGCACTATCGCGCCTTGCAGGAACCTTGGCAGGCCAGCGAAGGCGGGATCGCCGCTGCCTGTATCGTCCAGCAATCCATGCTTGATCAACAAGGGGAACAGCTCGCGGTCAGGCGAAGTGAACGCGGCACTGACGGCATTTCCGCTGAGTCCCCGCGCAGCCACACCCGCATCGAGCAACTTGCGCAGGCGCGGCATATTGATGCCACCTTTCGCGCTCAGGATGTCGTCCAGCGGCGACGGGGACAGTTGTTCCAGAGACTTCTTCGGCATCGTCATCACATGGCCCAGCAACATGTCCAATATGGCGTCGTCGCCCGCGGGCGCGGCCAGCGCCACCGACAGCGCCGATGTTTCGAAGCCGGTCAGCGGATCGGCGCCCTGCTCCAGCAAGGCTTTGACGGCCTTGATGTCGTGGTCGCGCACGGCCGCTTGCAGGTCCCGGGCGCTGCCGCCCTTCTTGACGGGAGCGCTCAGCGCGGCCAGGCGGGGCAGCCACTCGAGGCGGCGCGCGCGCGTGGCGTGATTCAGCAACGTGCCGCTTTCAACCCGTTCGCTGCCGGCGGCGAGCGGAACGTAGTCGCGCCCGGTGCCTTCGGTGTTGGGGCCGGTCTGGGTCCAATTCATGTCCTTGACCAGTAGCTGCTCCAGCATCTTGTCGCGGGCGGGCACGGCGCTGTACATGGCAAGCATGGCGGCGTCGAGCCAGTGGTCGCGCTTGTTGTCGTCATAACGCTGCAAACGCGGCTTGAGCCAGGCGATGGCCGTCTCATTGCCAACTTCGGCTGCGTACTCGAAGTCGCTCTTTCCTTGTTCGCTGTCGGCCGGACTGGTGCCGGTCTTCAGCAGCGCGTCGAGCACCGCCGTGCCGCGCGTGAGGCCGAGCACCTTGGGCCAGAACAGAAGGTCGGCAAACGGACGCTCCTCTTTCGCGCCGGCGGCCTTCTGGCGCTTTCGGTTGATATCGAAGCGGATGTAGGGACGCTCCGCGCCAGCCTTCAACAGCGCCAGTATATTTCCGGTGCGCTGTTCCGGCGTGATCAGCTCCGGCACGCCGCGCCCATGTTGTTCCTGCTCCACCGAGTACTCAAGCGGCGCCAACCGCGCGGTCTGGCCGGCGAACATGCCGCCATACTGGCGCGGGTCGGCGCCGTGCTTGAGCAGCAGCTCCACCATCTCGGACGTGCCGAACATGGCCGCCAAATGCAACGGCGCGGCGTGGTCGTCCCTGGAACCTTCATTGAGGCTGGCGCCACGCTTTAGGGCCAGCGCCAGCATGCGCGTCTTGGCCGGCAGCAGCGCGGCGTGGCGCGCCTGCTGGGCGTGCCAGTGCTCGGTGTCGCGCGGGTCGTTGCGCGCAGCGCGCCACGACGCGGCTTCCTTGCGCAGGCTGGCGGCGGGCAGCAGCAAGGCATGCAGCAGCTGATTGCCGTCGACCAGATAGTCGTTGATGTTGTTCACTTTGGCCAGTTGGCGGGCGAACTCCGCTTCCTCGCCTTCGCTGGCTGCCTTGAGCAGGGCCAGCACCGTGGGCGTCGGGGCGAGCTTTTCTTGTGCGTCCTCGACGTAGTTGATCTTGCGTTGCATACCGTAGCGGGAGGCTTGCGGGAAGGCTTCGCCCTTCTTCCAGTTCGCCATCAGCGCTGTGCCTTCGGTGAGTTGCTGCGCTGTCAGGACGTCCTCCCAGCCATCTGTCTCACCCTGGGCCTTTTTGCTGCCGCCCTTGACCGCCAGCCGGTGCAGCGAAAACGCCAATACCAAATCCTTGGGCGCGCCATATCCCATCGCATACAGTTGGCCGAGTTCGTACTGCGCATCGGCGTTGCCGCCCTGGGCGGCCTTGTTCAGCCAGATCGCGGCCTGCTCGGGTTGCACCTTCAAGCCTTCGCCACCTTTCAAGTACAAGGTGCCGGCCTTGTAGGCGGCATCAAGATCCCCCGCTTTGGCGGCGGCCACATACCAGTCGAGCGGGTCGCGCCCGCCTGTCGCGGAAACCGACGGCAGCGCGGTACCCTCCTTCCAGGCGGCCGCGATGCTCTCGGCCTCAGTCCGCTGTTCCGGCGACATCCGCTGCGCGCTGTATTCCAGTGTCTTGGGCAGGTGCTTCTGAGCGTCCTGCTTCCTGCGTTGGTTGGCCAACAGATAGAAGGCATGGGCCAACGTGCGGTCGCGCTTTACGCCCTCGGCCTGTTCGTAATGCCTGGCCAGGCTGGACAGATCACCGGCGTCACCCAGCGCCGCCGCCTTGGCCAGCCAGATGACGGCCTGCTCGGGGTTCTTCATATTCGAACTGTAGTCGTACATCGTGATCAGCTTATGCTGCGCTTCCACGTCGCCCGAGCGTGCGGCCTTCAGGTACCAGGTTTCCGCCGCACGCATATCGCGCTCGGTCCCGCAATTCTGGTCGTTGTCCTGATACAGGTCGCCCAGAGCGATTTGCGCATCCGCGTTCCCCGCTTGCGCGGCCGGCTTGAATATCCGCACCGCGTCGTCGCAGCGCCCCGCCTCGTAGGCGGCCAGTCCTTTCGCCAGATCGGCGGGAGCGGCGCTGGACGCGCCGATTCCCATGCCCAGCAGGACCATCGCGAGGACTGTTTGCTTCATGTGTGCTTTCCCAGTGCTGCGGCATGGCCGCGAAGGGCGCAATGATAAACCGATAACATACATTTATGGCAACACCATTGGATTTTTGGGGGGAGAAATTTATACACAGTGCTGTGACAAAGTGCGTATTTTTGTCGTGTTTCGCCGACTATATTTATCAAGTCACCACGCCGTTTGATACATCGTTTGCAGGACCAGCGCTGTTTTAGATCTAGATCAATAGGCTTCGGTTTAATGGAAATCGCAGGCGCTTTGGCAGGGGAAATCGGCGCAGAATACGTTTCCCGGTTCAGTGAAATCGACGCACGACTTACCCTGATGTTGTTTTAGTCTGCAAGTCCCTACATCAAATTAGCAACTGGCCCGGCGCGCGCGTCCGGTCCGGGCGCCGCCATGTCGAAAGGAACGGTCATGCCGAGTGCATTGAGTTACCCAGGGGTCTACGTCGAGGAAATAGCCAGCGGCGTACGCACCATCACCGGAGTCGCCACCTCGATCGCCGCCTTCATCGGGCGCGCCCGCAAAGGCCCGGTCGATACGGCGGTCGACATCACCAGCTATGCCGACTTCGAGCGCAAGTTTGGCGAACTCTGGCTCGCCAGCACGATGAGTTTCGCGGTGCGCGACTTCTTCATCAACGGCGGCAGCCATGCGGTGATCGTGCGCCTGTTTCACTCGGCGCAGGCAGACGCCATCGGCGCCGTGGCCAACGCGGGCGCCGCCGGCGCGACCGGCAAGGATGCCAAGGACAAGGCGGCCGCCGCACTGAAGGTCATCACCGACGACGCCAATGCCACCCAGGCGCAGAAAGCGGCCGCGCAGCAGGCCAACGCCGCGTTCGCCGGACTGGCCGACGGCGCCGACGCCAACGCGGTCGCGGC
>NZ_WWCX01000157.1:0-7981 GCF_009857655.1 Duganella vulcania | reverse complement strand
CCGCCCGCGCCAGCAACGCCGCCTGCGCCGCGGTCGGGGCCGGCAACGGCGGCGGCGCCGGATTCGGGTCCGCCTGCAGCCACACGGTTGCCGCGCGCACATCCTGGCGCCCGGCCGCGCTCAGTTCCAGGAACAAATGGACATACTCGGCCTCGATGGCGCGGGTGGTGGTGAGATGGAGGAACTGGCGGCCGTCGCGCCGCACCACGGCCATGTGCAGCGAACCCAGCGCCGGGTTCATGGTGATGTTGGCGCCGCGATACACATCCTGCTGCGCCAGCCGCACCTGCAGCGCCGACACCTCGTCCGGCGCCAGCTGCACCAGCTCGATGTCGGCCGCCAGCGGCTGGCCGATGTAGGATCGCACGGCGATATCGCCCAGCTCCGCTGCAGGGACGGCGGTGGCCAGCAATAGGGCGCCGGCTAGGATCGAGGTCAGGAGAGTGTTGCGCTGCATGTTGGGGTCGCTTGGCCGCGAATTCTTAAAGTGTATCAGCTATAACGGCGGATTTTCCCGGTTTTGTAGCCCTAGGTTAATTTTTCCAGACTGCGCTACACTGGACGGACCTTGGCAAATACACATGATTGCCATCCCCGCGCAAAGGAAAAACCATGAACACCAGAAGTGAACGTGACAGTTTCGGCCCGATCGACGTCCCCGACCACCAGTTGTGGGGCGCGCAAACCCAGCGCTCGCTGGAGCATTTCCGCATCTCCACGGAGCGCATGCCGCCCGAGCTGATCCACGCGCTGGCCAGCGTCAAGCGCGCCGCCGCCCGCGTCAACCTCGACCTGGGCCTGCTGGAGGGCGACCGCGCCATCGCCATCACCCAGGCCGCCGACGAGGTGCTGGCCGGCAAACACCCGACCGAATTCCCGCTGGCCGTGTGGCAGACCGGCTCCGGCACCCAGTCCAACATGAACATGAACGAGGTGCTGGCCAACCGCGGCTCCGAGCTGATGGGCGGCGTGCGCGGCGAGGCCCGCAAGCTGCATCCCAACGACGACGTCAACAAGGGCCAGTCGTCGAACGACATCTTCCCCACCGCCATCCACGTGGCCGCCGCGCAGGCACTGGCCGGCAACGTGCTGCCGGCGCTGCGCCAGCTGCGCGACCGCCTGCACGCCAAGGCCGAGGCCTTCGCCGACATCGTCAAGATCGGCCGCACCCACCTGCAGGACGCCACCCCGCTGACCCTGGGCCAGGAGTTCTCCGGCTACGTGGCCCACCTCGACTTCGCCGAGCGCGCCATCAGCACCGCGCTGCCCGGCGTGCTGCAGCTGGCGGCCGGCGGCACCGCGGTCGGCACCGGCCTCAACGCCCATCCGGAATACGCGCACCGCATCGCCGCCGAGCTGGAGCAGACGCTGGCCCTGCCCTTCCGCAGCGCCGACAACAAGTTCGCCGCGCTGGCCGGCCACGACGCGCTGCTGTCGGCGCACGGCGCGCTCAAGACGCTGGCCGCCGCGCTGATGAAGATCGCCAACGACGTGCGCTGGATGGCGTCCGGTCCGCGCTCCGGGCTGGGCGAGATCACCATTCCGGAAAACGAGCCGGGCAGCTCCATCATGCCGGGCAAGGTCAACCCGACCCAGTGCGAAGCGCTGACCATGCTGTGCTGCCAGGTGTTCGGCAACGACGTCGCCATCACCATGGGCGGCGCCTCCGGCAACTTCGAGCTCAACGTCTACAAGCCGCTGATCGCCCACAACTTCCTGCAAAGCGCGCGCCTGCTGGCCGACGGCATGCGCAGCTTCGACGAACACTGCGTGCACGGCATCGAGCCCAACCGCGAGCGCATCGCCGAGCTGATGGAACGTTCGCTGATGCTGGTGACGGCGCTGGCGCCGCACATCGGCTACGACAAGGCGGCCGCCATCGCCAAGAAGGCGCAGCACGAGGGCAGCACGTTGAAGGAGGCCGCGCTGGCGCTGGGCTACGTCAGCGCCGAGCAGTTCGCGCAGTGGATTGTGCCGCTGGACATGACCCGCCCCGGCGCCAAGGGCTGACCTGCGTCAGAAACCCTTGGAATAGCGCACGCCGGTCAGCCAGTCCGGCTTGGCGCCGGCGTCGTGGCCGGGGTTGACCCGCCACATGACGGCGCCGGTCAGCTTGCCCAGGCGGGCGTCGCGGCCGAGCGTGGTGGTGTAGCCGAATTCCAGGTCGCGCTCGGTGGCGGTCGGCCGCAGGTTCAGCGTCGGGGCGCCGAACGCCGGGGCGCCGGGATCGCCGCTCTGCGGCGCCGCGCCGCTGTATTGCAGCGTGCCGGCCCGCACCTTGGCCGGCACCGACAAGGTCACGGCAAAGCGGTCGTGGCTGTTGAACAGCTGACGCGTCGACAGCCCCACGCTGAACGCCATCGTGCGCACCGACGACACCTGGGCGATCAGGCTGTCCGGATTGCCGATGCCCTCGGTGCGGCCGTACGACGCCATCAGCATCAACGCGCTGCGCGAACTGAGCGCGTAGCCCAGCGAGGCCGAGGTGAAGGTGGTGGTGGGCCGGGTGTTCATCGCCAGCGCCGGCGCCTGCTGCGACCCCAGCACCGAGCCGGTCTCGCGCAAGATGCCGACGGTCAGGATGCCGACCGCGCGCCCCACTTTCTTTTCAAAATCGGCGCTGGTGAGGAAACGCTTGCTGTGCTCGTTGAGCATGGGGCCGAGCGGATCGAGCAAGGCCAGGTTGTCCGGCAAGGCGCCGACATGCAGGCGCGGCCCGCCGCTGAAGAGCGCGCCGTAGCGCGCCGCGCCGTCGCCCTGCAGCTGCTCGCTGAGCGCGGACTGGCGGTCCGCCGCATCGAACAGCAGCGACGAACTGGCCCGTTTTTCAAACGCGGGCGGCGGTTTTTGCGGGGCGAAGGGATCGGATGCGGCGGCGCCCGCCAAGCCGGAAAGCGGGCACATCAGGACTGCGACTGGCCAGAGATACTTATTCATGGTGCAACTCGCTGAGGGCAAACCATGCTGCACAAAAATTCAGCAGTTAACTCAGGATAGCAACTTCTTTGCCCGACAGCAACCTCAACCGTGAGGCAAACATCGAGTAAACTGCGGCCCTGTCGGAATGCCGCTACACTATCGAAAGCTGGCACCGGCACCGATTTCACATCATAGCAACAGAGGATAAAATGCAGAAAGTAAGTTTTGAATTGAGCGGCGAGTTCGTTGAGCTAAATCAGTTGCTCAAGCTGGTGGGCCTGTGCGACAGCGGCGGCGCCGGCAAGATGATGGTCGCCGAAGGCGGCGTCAAGGTCGACGGCAAACAGGAATTGCGCAAGACCGCCAAGATCCGCGCCGGCCAGCAAGTGAGCGTGGGCGACGTGCGCATCAGCGTCGTTGGCGTGTAATTTCTCTTGCATTTGGGCAATAATAGGTTAAGCTGAAGCGTGTGGCGGGGAGGCCCGTTTGACGCAGCGCAAACCGGCGGCAGCGCGCGCCGATATATTGAAATGGCCTGCCGCCCGGCTTGTTCAACCAGTTTCATTTATGACCAGGGGAACGTCATGGACGATCCTGCACCCAATATGCAAACACAGGAACGCCTGCTCGACGACCTGCGGCAAGTGATCGAAAACGCCGAGGAACTGCTCAAGAACACCGGCCAGCACCACGGCCTGTTGTATCAGGCGGCGCGCGCCAAGCTGGCGCAGGCACTGCTCACCGCCACCGAGGAACTGGCGCGCTTCGAGGATGTGCAGCTCAACCGCATGATGGAACTCACCGCCGCCGCCAACCGCCTGCACAAGGACCTGACCGGCGAGGCCAAGCTGTTGCGCGCCTTCCGCCCCACTTAAGCGGCGCGGCGTCCGGCCAGCCAGGCGTCCAGCGACAACTTGCCCGGACCATAGGCCACCAGCACCAGCAGCATCGCGCCCCAGTAGAAGTGGTCGTTGATCGCGGCCGGGCATTCGAAGGTCAGCAGCTGCGGGTAGGAAATCACCGCCATCGCGTTCACCAGGAACAGCGCCATCGCCGCCGGCCGCGACACCAGTCCCACGCACAGCAGCACCGGCAGCGCCAGTTCGCCGGCCGCGCCGAAGTAGGCCGCCAGGTCCGGCGGCAGCAGCGGCACCTTGTATTCGTCGTGGAACAGCGCCAATGTCGCGCTCCAGTCGCTGACCTTGACCAGGCCGGCCTTGAAGAATTGCCAGCCCACGTACCAGCGCAACGCCAGGCTCATCAGGGAACCGCCCCACGCGGTCAGTGCCGCGTCGTAGCGGGAAATTTGTTGGTGCCAGCCGAGGATAGTTTTCATCATTGCGCTTTCAAAATTAGTTAGTCGCCACTAGGCGTCTATCCTGACAACCAATGCGTGATCTATCCATTGCTGCAGATTGGCGGCGATGTCGTACTCGTCGTCGCGCTCGAAGGCCGCGTCCAGCGCCGCGCCGAACGTGCCGCCCGCCGCCAGAACCGACAAGGCTGCGTGGCTGGCCGCCGTCAGCGGCAGCACCTGGGTTTTCCAGCGCGGCCGCGTGACCAGCCCGAAGTCCGGCGACGCCAGCTCGGCCGGGAACGGCACGCCGCTGCCGGCCTGGTGCGCCTGCCACAGCGGGATCGTCGCCCACTCCGACGCCAGCAGCGTGCAGGCTGGATGCAGCGTCAGCCGCGCCGTCTCGACCTGCTCCGGCGTCAGCGCCGCCATCTGCTGCGCCGTCACGCCGTCCGCCGACGGGGCGTAGTGGGCGCGGTGCAGGGTCCACTCCAGCGTCGCCATGTCCGGCAGATACGGGTAGTCGGCCACATGCGGGAAGGCGCGCAGGAAGGCGGCGAAGTGGGCGCCGAAGCGGTTCAGGTCGCCGTTGTCGGAGGGATGGGCGCGGCCGTAGGCCTGCGCCAGGCCGCCGAAGAATTCCTCGCCCACCAGTTGCTGGATCACCGGATAGGCCGCGCCCAGCGTCTTGCTCCAGGTGGCGCTGAGGTTGCCGCGATACAGCGCGTAGCGGTGCCCGTTGGACTCGCCCTTGAACAGCGCCAGCGCGGCCGGCGCCTGGCGCGCATCGAACAGCGCGCCGGCGAAGGCTTGCTGGCTGGCGGCCAGCGCCGGCGCCTGATCGCCGGTTGCCGGCTGCGCGGCCGGGCGCGGCGCATCGGCCACGGTGGCGGCGGCGTATTGGCGATGCAGCGCCTCGGCCTTCTCCGCCTCGCCCAGCAGCACGCCCAGCCCGGGGATGTCGGTATCCCATTCGACCAGGGTCGGCAGCGCGCCGAAGCGCCGCAACGCCGCCTCGTACAGCCGCCAGACCGGCTCGGCCACGGTGTCGCCGTGATGGTCGATCACCGCCTCCGGCGTCACCAGGTGGCCGGCCAGATGCATCTCGCCCACCATGCCGGGCCGGATCGCGGCGATCGCGGCCAGCGCGTCCTCGCCGTGATTACATTGGTTGACGTAGAGATTGTTAATGTCGAGCAGCAGGCCGCAGCCGGTGCGCGCCGCCAATGCCGCCATGAACTCCGCCTCGCTCATCGCGTCCGCGTGGAAGCGCACATAGGTCGACACGTTTTCCAGCAGCAGCTGGCGCTTGAGCACATCCTGCACCCGGCCCACGCGCGCGCACAGCAGGTCGAGCGCGGCCTGGTCCAAGGTGAGCGGGAGCAAATCGTTGAGTTGCCGGTCGCCGACGGCGCTCCAGCACAAATGTTCGGACACCAGCATGGGCTCCACGCGCTGCACCAGGGCGCGCACACGGTCGAGATGCTGTTCGGAGAAGCCGCGCGCCGAGCCCAGTCCCAGGCCGACGCCATGCAGGCTGACCGGATAATCGCGCCGCAATTGCTGCAGCACGTGCCAGTCCCAGCCGGCTTGGTCGAGATAATTCTCGGTATGGACTTCGAGCCAGGCGGCGCGCGGCCGCTGCTCGAGGAATTGCCGGTAATGCGGAGCCCTCAGCCCCACGCCCACGCCCGGCATTGGCTGCGCTGGACCTGGCAAGGACATGGCTCCGCGACCGGCCGGGCGATTACTTGGCTGGCGCGGCAGTTTTGCCGCCGGCTTTTTCGCAGGTGCCCTTGGCCACGTATTTCCACTCGGCTGCGCCGTTGTCGGTCTTCGACTGGCCGGCGCAGGAGTGCGAACCATTGGCGGCGGCGCAATCGTTCTGGCCGGCCTTGGCGATGCCGAAGCACTTCTCTTTTTCAGCCGAGGCCGACGCGGTGGCGGCGGAAGCGGTGACGGCGGAAGCGGCGCAGACGGTGGCCAGGGCGGCGGCGATCAGGGCTTGACGTTTGTTCATGGTAAGTCTCCTCAAGGATGAAGTTAGGTTGTGCAACGCAAATCGTCTGCAACTGTACGGTAGTCGGCCCATGGCGGGCCGGCCTTACAGTTTTTTTCGGATTTTTTTCAACACTGCCGGGCAGACGCAGCGTACCAGCAATAACGCGACTACGCATCATTCTGTTGACCGGGTTCAAATCGGGAAACTACGCCGGGCGCAGGAACGCCCCGGCACGCTGCGCACCGGGCGGCGCGCAGGTCGGTAAGGCGGCGCCGGGCGGGCCGCAACGACGCCGCTCAGGCTGTCGTGTTGATCGTGTTGCCCAGGTGCGAAGGCAGGTTCGGCGCCGATGGCACTGGCGGGATCGCCTCGATCAGGGCCGCCGCGCTGGACGCCTGGATGTCCTGGGCCTTCTTCAACACCGCCACGCCGACCGCCTGCTTGGTGCCGGTGTCCGCGATCGTGGTTGCCGCTTGAGCAATACCTGAAATGTCCATGTGATCCTCCAATAAGGCGTATCACTTCTTTTACGGACGTTCTGCGGCCAACTTTAGGCGTTGGACGAAACTTTTTTCAAATAGGCCTCCAGCCAGGCTTGTACCGCCTGGGGCTGGTTCACATCCAGCCAGTCCACGCCGGGCCGCAGGTCCGCCGGCGCCGGCTGGTCGGAGGCGACCGCGATCACGCGTCCATCGCCAGGATACAGCGGCGGCTTGCCGGCCGCCGCACGGTACACCTCCAGCTTGGCCACCGGATAGGACTTGAAGCCTTCCAGCAGGATCAGGTCGGCGGGCGCCAGGCGGTCCAGCTGCTCGTCCAGCGACGGCTCGGGCGCGCCGCGCAACTCGCGCACGATGGCGAACCGGAACGGCGACGCCACCATCACCTCGGCCGCGCCGGCCATGCGCAGGCGCGCGCTGTCCTTGTGCGGCGGCTCCAGCTCCAGGTCGTGGTGGCTGTGCTTGACGACGTTGACCTTCAGCCCGCGTGCGGCCAGGCCGGCGATGAGCACCTCCAGCAGCGTGGTCTTGCCGCTGCCCGAGGTTCCGACCACGGCCAGTACAGTGCGCTCGCGCACGGGTATGTCTTGTTGCATTGCCAGCCTCTCCACAGCATCTCGTCGCCGCCATTATACGCAGCAACATCGACGCGGGCACGGCAGCGTCTTACTCCTCGTTCAGGGCCTTGAAGCGTTCGCTGCGGGCGCCGCGCGCGCCCAGGATCAGCAAGCCGATGCAGATGAGACCGGCGACATGGGTGCTGGTCTCCTGTTGCGTGGAGGGCTGCTGGTCCGCAGCGTGGGCGCGTGGAACGGCGAAGGCGGCTGCAATCAGCAGCGGCAGCAATTTCAGGTATTTCATCGTATTTCCCGTGCATGAATTTCAATGATAGAAAAATATCATTTCCACATGACGGGCGGATGACAGCTTTTAATACGGAACGCGGTAGCGATAGCCCTTGAAATTGAACACCGCCTCGCGCGGCAGCAGCTTTTCCAGGACCAGGCCGGGGGCGACCTCCTCGCCTTCGTGGCGCAGCACCTTGTCGATCAACAGCAGGCGGTCGGCCGGATTCTTGGAATAAATGTAGCCGCCGACCGCGATGTGCGGAATGGAACGCTGTATCGGCTCCGGCAGGTCGCGCAGGTTCTGGACCGGTTCTTCCGGCGCGGTGGCCGGCTTGGCGGCTTGCTCGGCCACGGCGGCTTGCTCGGTGGGCGGCGCCGGGGGATGCGGACGCGGCGCCGGCGTCACGGTCGCCACCGG
>NZ_WWCX01000156.1:0-8143 GCF_009857655.1 Duganella vulcania | reverse complement strand
GCGCGGGCTGGGCCCGGCACCGGCGCTGGCCTTGCTGTGTGGCGGCTTGTGCGGCGCAGGCGTCACGGCGCTGCTGGTGGTGGGCGCGCCGCAGCTGCTGGGCCCGCGCGTGCTGCAGATGCTGGTGCGCTTCAGTCCGCCGCTGCCGCGGCGGCTGATTAATTACATGAATGTGGCTTGCGACAAACGATAGGAAACCGAATGGATCTGATAATTTTTGGTGCGGTGGTGCTGCTGCTGGCCTTTGCGCTCATTTTTGGGGCCGCCTTCCTGTTGCATCTGGGGCATAAGCGCGAGGAGGGGCTGTTGCCCTATATCTTCTATCCGGTGCTGCTGTCGATCGGCGTGGGCGCCTTGTTATCCGGGCGCAATCTTTTCTTTTTCGACGAGACGATGATGATCGGCGCTCCGCCTGCCAAGCATGCGGTGGTCGCCTGGGCCAGCCGGGTGGCGACGCTGATGCTGTTGTTGGTGCCATTTGAACGCATCGGCCATTACCTGCTGGCGGGACGGCGGCGGCCGGCGGTGCCGCTGCTGCTGCTGGGCGGTTTCCTGACGTTTTTCGTCACCAACATCGTAACCAGCGCCTTCTTGTCGGCCCACCATTCGCTGCTCAAGGATTACTTTATGTTCGTCGGGGCCGGCGTGGCGGCGTTGCTGATGTCGCGCGCGGAGACCGAGACCGCGCTGCGTACGTTCCGCAACGGCGTGCTGGTGTTCATGCTGGTCGGCGCGGTGCTCGCGCCGCTGCGGCCGGAACTGGTGATGAGCCATAATTACTTCGGCATCTTGCCTGGCGTGCACATACGCTACGCCGGCCTCAGTTCCCACGCCAACAGCCTGGGGCCGTTGTCGGTCGTGTTTTTGCTATGCCTATGGCACAGCCCCTACGCCAATCGCCTGCTGACCTGGTTCGCCTGGGGGCTCGGTTTGATGACCTTGCTGTTGACCCAATCCAAATCCAGCTATATCTCCTTCTTGCTTGGCATCGCCTGCCTGATTTATTTCCAGGGCGACCAGTCGCTGCTGCGGCGCTTGCTGGATCACCGCCGCCCGCATCTGCCTGTGGCGCTGATCCTGGCAGTGCTTGGCGGGCTGGCGCTGGTCTGCCTGGCCTTCATGTTCGGCGGCCTGGGCGACCGCATCGCGCGCTTCTTCGGCTCGAGCGCGGGCGCCGAGCTGGTGAGCCTGACAGGGCGAGACGAGATCTGGCAGATCGCGCTCAAGGAATGGCGCCGCAGCCCCGTGTTTGGCTATGGCTTGACCATTTTTGACGACGCGTACCGCTATCAGATCCACATACCGTATGCCTATCACGCGCACAGCCAGTTCTATCAAAGCCTGGCCAGCGCCGGCATCGTGGGCTTTGCCGGGCTGATCGTGTACCTGGCGACCCTGCTCTGGTTCACCGTGCGCACCGTGCGCACCAGCCAGGGCTTGTCGCTGGCGCTGTTCGTGATGATGCTGTCGCGCTCGGTGAGCGAGGTGCCGATGTCCCTGATCGGTTTCGGTACCGAGCAGATGATGCAGCTGTTGTTCCTGATGGTCTTGTCGGGTTATATGCGGCAGCGGCCGGCGGTATCTGGTGCCGTCGCGACGCCGGCGACTGCGCCGGTTGTTGCCTTTGCGCAAAATGCTGCGTCCGCGCGGGGGGGATACTGATGTTGTGTTCGGTAATCATGCCTTTGTACAACAAGGCGGCTTTTGTCGAGATGGCGATACGTTCGGTGCTGGACCAATCCCATGCCGAGGTCGAGGTGATCGTGGTCGATGACGGCTCGCGCGACAGCGGCGCCGACGTGGTGGCGGCGATGGACGAACCGCGGGTGCGTCTGCTCCGCGTGGCCAACGGCGGTGTCTCGCTGGCCAGAAACCGCGGCATCGAGGTTGCCCGCGGCGACTTGATTTGTTTCCTGGACGCCGATGATTGGTATCAACCGGGCTACCTGGCGGCGGTGGTCGCGATGGCCGAACGCCATCCCGAGGGGGCGTTTTACGCGACCGCCTATCGCCGTATTCCCGACGGCAGCGCGGAAGCCCAGGTGGGGGCGGCGCAGGCGCCGGCCCCGTTCGAGGTCATCGAGGACGGCTTCTACCGGCTGCGCTTCGGCTCGCTGTTTTGCACCAACTCGGTGGCGGTGCGCCGCCGCGATCTGCTGCCCTTCGCCCCCTATTTTCCGGTGGGGGAATCGCTGGGCGAAGATCTGGACCTGTGGTTCCGGTTGATGGAACGGTTGACGCTGGTTTATTGCTCGACCCCGCTGGTGGCGTACCGGGTGGCCGTCAGTGGCAGCCTAGTGGCCAGCAATGCGGTCACCGCGCTGCTGCCCGCGCTGCAGCGGCTGGAGCGCCGGGTGCAGGCCGGCAGCGTGCCGGCGGCCATGCGCGAGGCCGCCCTGTGGCTGGTGGCGGACGCCCGCATCAGTGTGGCCCGTAGCGCCTGCCTGAACGGTCGTCGCGCCTACGCGCTGCGGCAACTGTTGGGTATCCGCAACGGTGTGCGCGCCAAGCGCTGGTGGGTCACCTTGTTGATGTGTGTGCCCGGCGGCAGGGCGCTGGTTCAGTGCGGGAAAAGCTGGCTTTGAGGAAAAAAAACGGCTGCCCCGCGCAACAAATGTTGTATAGTAAAAGGCATTCAGGCAGACAAATATGGTTTGTCGGCAGGGAATTTTAATTTCTTGCGGAAACTTATTTGTGGCACAATCTCGGCTGTGCGCGGGCCTTGCGCGGGTTGTTCCGACCCACTTCTTTTGTTTTGTTTGCCGTTCTTCTCGACTCTGGAGAGTCCCATGACTTTCACTATCGCACGCATTGCCCACTGCGCAGTGCTGATCTCCGCATCCGTTGCCTGGGGTACCTGCCACGCGGACTGGGCCCAATCAACCGATCCGCTGGCAACGCGTCCGTTGCCCACCAATTTCGAAGTCCAGGCGCAAAATCCGCCAGCCTTCTCGTGGTCGCGGCACTGGACCAATCCCGCCTCGTATGTGCTGGAAGTGACCGGGCCGACGACAGCCACCGTCACCACCCTGACCGTCAGCAAAAACTGGTATCTGCCGTCCAAGGCAATGGCGGTGGGCACCTATTCCTGGCGGGTGCGGCCATCGCTGACCCAGGAATGGTCGACCCCCCGCAGTTTCGTGCTCAACAGTAGCTCGGCGGTATTTGAAGTGCCGGAATCGAGCGTGTTGCGCGCGGCCATCCTGAGCCGCCCGCGGCCGCGCGCCTTGCCTTCCGGAATTCCGGTGCGCAGTGCCTGGCCGGCCGGGATGGTGACCGAACGGGGCGGGGCGCTGACCCGTTTGATGGGGGATGTGCAGCGCGTGACCTTGTCCGAGCCGCCCGTCACGGATGCCATGTGGCCGCTGGTCACCAGCAAGGTCGTCACCGCCGATGTCAACGCGCAATGGGCTAGCATCCGTACCCACGTCAACATCGTCCGCCGGCAGCTGGAGGCGGCCGCGCTGGTGTACCGCCTGACTGGCGACCCGGTGTACCTGAAGGAGGCGTTGTTGCGCGGCGATCAGCTGGCGGCGCTGAGCCCGTCCGGGCCGACCGGATATGCCCAGTTCGATATCATGACGCTGCCGATCGCCGCCTCGCTGCTCAAGGCTGCCGATTTCCTGGCCGGCAGTCTGGACAGCACCCGGCGCGCGGCCTGGATGAAGAGCGTGGCGCAGCGGGGCGCCGACGTGTATGCCGACCTGTCCAGCAGGAATGGCTGGCTGGACCAGACCCCGTTTGACGAACACGGCGGCTCCAATTTCGGCTACCTGGCGATGGTCGCGACGCTGGCGCTGGGCGATGTGCCGGCGGCGGTCGACTGGTTCGATTTCTCGTTCCGTAACTACGTCAATTATATTTACCACTGGAGCGGCCCGGAGGGCGGTTACGCCAACGGCACCGCTTACGGCCAGTACGCGATCGACGCGGCGCTGCAGATTTGGCAGCCGATGAGCACGGCGTCGGGACTGAATATCTTCGACAAGCCATGGGCCAAGGGTTTCCTGCAGTTCTTCATGCATTTCACGCCACCGGGCACGCCGTCCCACATGTTCGGCGACGCCAACGAGGAAGTGCCGGACCTGCGCTACATGAAGGCGCTGGCCTCGCGCATGAAATCGCCGCAGGCGGCCTGGTACTACCGGAACATCGCCGGCGACGAGGATCCGCTGACGCAACTGCAAGTGGCCTACCCGCTGCCGGTGTTGTCGGTGGCCAGCGTGGCGCCCCCGCCTAATTCGGGCTTGTATCCGAGCATCGGCTGGGCCGCCATCCACAGCGATATCGCCGATCGCGGACGCACCTCGCTGTATTTCAAGTCCAGCCCTTACGGCTCGTTCAACCACAGCCATGGCGACCAGAACGGCTTCACGCTGAACCGGGGCGGGCGCAAGCTGCTCATCGGTACTGGCTGGTACGACTGGTACAATTCGCCGATGTGGACCGACTGGTACCGCGCCACCAAGTCCAAGAATGCCGTCACGTTCGACGGCGGACAGGGACAGCGGACGGAGGGCTACAGCGATCCGATGGTGCGCAACGGCAAAGTGGTCGGCTTCTCCAGCTCGTCGACGGTGGATTTCGTCGAAGGCGACGCCACGGCGGCGTTCGCCGGCGCGTTGACCCAGGCGCGGCGCCAAATCTGGTATCTGCGCTCGCAGGACGCCTTCGTGGTGTACGACAAGCTCGCTTCGGCGACGGCGCGTACCTTTGAATGGAATCTGCACGCGCCGGTGCCTATGGTGGTCGACGCGGTCACCGGCGAAGCCAAGATCGTCAATGTGGACCAGTCGGTATGCGTGACGCCTATTCCCAATAGCACGGATCAGAAGTACAAGGCGCTGGTCGGCCCGGCGCCGAAACCCGGCACCACCGAGTACCATGGCGCCTACGTCAAGAACGCGGCGCTCAAGTCGGCCGAGTTTATAATGCTATTGGACGTGGGGTGTAAGCATCCTGTGGTATCCTTGACAAGCATGGGCGGAACGCGCGTGCTCAAGGTGGGGGCGCAGTCGGTCACACTCCAGCCCTAGGGCGGGGGGGCGGCGATGCCGCCGCCGCGCGCCGCGCCGCCAGTATTCACCCGGGAAGCGATTTTTATCGCTTCCTTTTTTTCGTCAGAGGCCAGCGTTGAATTCCCCCCCCAAGTTGAGGCTGTTGCAGTTTGTGCCAGAACCCCTCCCCACCTTCCGCGCCGATGTGGCCGTCCTGTTCGGGCGCTACCTGCCGCGGGCGGGGGTGGCGTGTCACCTGGTCGGTCCGGCCGCGAGTGCGGCGGGCGCCGCCGACGATGAGCAGACCAGCCGCTCGCCCTATCACCGCAGCCGCCTGCGGCGCGAATGGGCGTATTTGCGCCTGTGCTGGCGGCTGCTGTGGCGCGCCGAGCGCAGCCGATATGACGTGATCCAGGTGCGGGACATGGCCGCCATCGGCTGGCTGGCCTTGCAGGTGGCGCGCTGGAAGGGCATCCCCTTTGTGTACTGGATGTCGTTCATGATGTGCGACGGGCGGATCGGCAACGCGCGCGCGCAGATCGCCGCCGGCGGCGGCCTGCGCGCGCGCGCGGTGCTGTGCAAGGGGCTGGCCGAGCGCTGGCTGCTGAACCGGGTGGTGCTGCCGGGCGCCCAGCACGTATTTGTGCAGAGCGCGGCGATGCTCGAGGCGGTGGCCGCTCAGGGACTGGCGCGGGACAAGATGACCGCGGTGCCGATGGGTGTCGACACCGAGGTGCTGCACCCGCGCGGCGTCGTCGCGCGCCGCATGCCCGGATGGGACGCGGTGCCGGTGATCGCCTATCTGGGCACGCTGGATCGTCCGCGCTGCCTGCATGTGGTGATTGACGCGCTGGCCCATGTGCGCCAGGTGCATCCGCAAGCGCGCCTGCTGCTGATCGGCGACGCCTCCAGCCGGGCGGACCTGGACGCGCTGTTGGCGCACGCCGCCGCCGCCGGGCTGGCGGCGGCGGTGCACGTGACCGGCTGGATGGCCGCCAGCCAGGCGTGGCCGCTGCTGGCCGGCGCCGACCTGGCGGTGTCATATCTGCCGCGCGGCGCGCTGCTCGATACCAATTCCCCCACCAAGATCCTGGAATACCTGGCGTTGGGCCTGCCTTGCGTGGGCAATGACAATCCCGATCAGGCGGCGGTCCTGCGCGCCAGCCAGGCCGGCTGGCTGAGCGGCAGCACGGCGCAGGAGCTGGCGCAAGGCATGCTGCAGATCCTGGCCGATCCCGGCCTGGCGCGCCAGCGCGCGGCCGGGGGGCCGGACTACATCGAACGGCACCGCAGTTACCGCGTGCTGGCCGACGACGTCGCCCGCCAGTACCATGCGCTGCTGGCGCCGCTCCAGGAGGTGCGATGCTGACCATATTCCGCCTCGCCGCGCTGTTGTACCGGTGGCGGGTGCCGCTGCTGCCGCGCTGCCTGTATCTGCTCAACCGCATCATGTTTGCCGTGGTGTTGCCGCCATCGGTCCGGGTCGGCAAGGGCGTCACCTTTGCCTACCAGGGGCTGGGGGTGGTGGTCCACGAGCGTGCCGTGCTGGGCAACGATCTGTACATCGGCGCCCAGGTCGTCATTGGCGGGCGCAGCGGGCAGCACGCGGTGCCGGTGATCCACGACGGCGCCTTCCTCGGCGTCGGCGCGAAGATCCTGGGGCCGGTGGTGATCGGCGCCGGCGCCACGGTGGCCGCCGGCGCGGTGGTGCTGAGCGATGTCGCGGCCGGCGCGCGCGTGGCCGGCGTGCCGGCCAGACCGATGCGCGACGCACGCGGCGGTGCGTGAGGCCCGGCTGCGGCCATGCGCACTCTTGTTTCCGAGATACCTTGGTAGAATGGCGCCGCCGTCCGCACGGTGGCGCCGGTGGGCCGCTCGCGCCGCCGTTTTAACTTGCAACGAGGATTTATGAAAAAAATAGTCATGCTGGGGACGCGCTTTGACACGATGGGCGGCATCTCCGCCGTCGTCAATGTGTACCGGGCCGCCGGCCTGTTCCAGCGTTTTCCGATTGTCTACCTCGATACCCATTGCGACGGCGGCGCGGGCGCCAAGCTGCAGCTGCTGTTGCGCACCTGGTGCCGGTTTTTCGTCCTGCTGCTGAGCGGACAAATCGGCCTGCTGCATGTGCACGTATCGCGGCGCGCCAGCTTCTGGCGCAAGGCCCTGTTTTTCCTGCCGGCCTTCCTGTTCCGGGTGCCGGCCGTGCTGCATCTGCACAGCGGCGCGTTCCACGAGTTTTACGAGCGCGAGTGCGGCAGCGCCGGGCGCTGGCTGGTACGGCTGGTGTTCGACCGCGCCGCGCAGGTGATCGTGCTGTCGCAGACCTGGCGCCGCTGGGCCGCCACCATCACCGCCAACCCCAATGTGCACGCCATCTATAATCCGGTGCTGATGCCGGCCGCGACCGCTGAATGGGACGCGCGCGTGGCCGGCCAGACCCTGTTTTTCGGCCGCCTGGGCAAGAACAAAGGCAGTTACGACCTGCTCGAGGCGGCGGGCCGCCTCGCGCCGCGCTTCCCGCAACTGCGGTTGCGCATGGGCGGTGACGGCGAGTTGGCGGAGGTGGCGGCGCGCGCCGGTGAACTGGGCATCGCGCCACAGGTCGAGTTGCTTGGCTGGGTGCGCGGCGCCGACAAGGAACACGCGCTGGCGAGCGCGACGCTGTACGTGTTGCCTTCCTACAGCGAGGGGCTGCCGATGAGCGTGCTGGAAGCGATGGCGGCCGGACTGCCGGTGCTGACCACGCCGGTTGGCGGCATCCCGGAGGCGGTGGGCGATGGCGTGGAGGGCTTTCTGATCGCCCCCGGCGACGTGGCGGCGCTGGCGCTACGCTGGGAGCAACTGTTGAGCGATCCGGAACTGGCGCGGCGCATGGGCCAAGCGGCACGGCACAAGATCGCCACCACCTTCTCGGCTGAGGCCATTTTGCCCCAGCTTGAACAACTGTATCGCGACATGGGATATCTACCGGTATGACGACGCTGGCCTGGAAAATCAACCGCATTAGATTGATGGGGGGGGCGGAACTCGGGTGGCGTGTCGCCCAGATCGTGCAAAAGAAGGCCGCCCGACTCGGCCTGGGCCTGCGGCCGCTGCCGCCGGCTCCCGGCGCCGGCTACGGCCGCGCGTTCCTGCCCGCCGCT
>NZ_WWCX01000155.1:0-8447 GCF_009857655.1 Duganella vulcania | reverse complement strand
GGCAACGGCGGCGGCCATGGCGGCGACGGCGGCGGCCCGCTGGGCGACGGCGGCGACGGCGGCGACGGCGATGGCGGCGATACGCTGACCCTGTCGACCTTTGCCGAACGCGCCTACCTCGACTACGCCATCTCGGTGGTCAAGGGCCGCGCGCTGCCGGACGTGTGCGACGGCCAGAAGCCGGTGCAGCGCCGCATCCTGTACGCGATGAACGAAATGGGCCTGAACAGCACCGCCAAGCCGCGCAAGTCCGCCACCGTGGTCGGCGACGTGCTGGGCAAGCTGCACCCGCACGGCGACCAGTCGGTGTACGACGCCATGGTGCGCATGGCGCAGGACTTCTCGCTGCGCTACCCGCTGGTGGACGGCCAGGGCAACTTCGGCTCGCGCGACGGCGACGGCGCCGCGGCGATGCGCTACACCGAAGCCCGGTTGACGCCGATCGCCAAGGTGCTGCTCGACGAGATCAACCTGGGCACCGTGGAATTCCAGGCCAACTACGACGGCTCGACCGAGGAACCGTGCCTGCTGCCGGCGCGCCTGCCGATGGTGCTGCTCAACGGCGCCTCCGGCATCGCGGTCGGCCTGGCGACGGAAATCCCGTCGCACAACCTGGGCGAAGTGGCGCAAGCCGCCGTCGCCATGATCCGCAATCCGAAAATCAGCCACAGCGAACTGATGGCCATGATGCCCGGCCCGGACTTCCCGGGCGGCGGCCAGATCATCACCCCGCCATCGCAGATCAGCGACATGTACGCCAGCGGCCGCGGCAGCATGAAGGTGCGCGCCCGCTGGAAGATCGAGGAGCTGGCGCGCGGCCAGTGGCAGGCGGTGGTCACCGAACTGCCGCCGGGCACCTCGTCGCAGAAGGTGCTCGAGGAGATCGAGGAGCTGACCAACCCCAAGATCAAGATGGGCAAGAAGGCGCTGTCGCCGGAACAGCTGGCGCTCAAGTCGCTGATCCTCAATTCGCTCGACACCATCCGCGACGAATCGGGCCGCGCCGCGCCGGTGCGCCTGGTGTTCGAGCCGAAGTCCAAGAACCAGGACCAGACCGAATTCATGCTGCTGCTGCTGGCGCACACCTCGCTCGAATCGTCGGCCTCGATCAACCTGGTGATGATCGGCGGCGACGGCCGTCCGCGCCAGAAGGGCCTGGGCGACATCCTGCGCGAGTGGATCGAATTCCGCTTCGCCACCGTCACCCGCCGCACGCAGTACAAGCTGGGCAAGGTTGACGCGCGCATCCACATCCTGGAGGGCCGCGAGACCATCCTGCTCAACATCGATGAAGTGATCCACATCATCCGCAACTCGGACGAACCGAAGGCGGCGCTGATGGAGCGCTTCCGCCTGTCGGAGATCCAGGCCGAGGACATCCTGGAAATCCGCCTGCGCCAACTGGCCCGCCTGGAAGCGATCAAGATCCAGCAGGAGCTGGCCGAGCTGCGCAAGGAAAAAGGCCTGCTGCAGGACCTGCTCGACAACCCATCGTCGATGAAGCGCGCCATCATCAAGGAAATCGACGCCGACGCCAAGACCTACGGCGACGCGCGCCGCACGCTGATCGAGGAAGCGCAGAAGGCCGTGGTGGAACAGAAGGTGGTGGACGAACCGGTCACCGTCATCATCTCGGAGAAAGGCTGGATACGCGCGCGCACCGGCATCGGCCACGACGCCGCGCAATTCACCTTCAAGGCCGGCGACACGCTGTACGGCGCCTTCGAATGCCGCACGGTGGACAACCTGCTGGCCTTCGGCAGCAACGGCAAGGTGTACTCGGTGCCGGTGGCCGCGCTGCCGAACGCGCGCGGCGACGGCGTGCCGATCACCACGCTGATCGACCTGGCGTCGGGCGCCCGCATCCAGCACTACTTCGCCGGCAGCGGCACGACGCAGCTGATGCTGGCCACCAGCGCGGGCTTCGGCTTCATCGCCAAGGCCGGCGACATGGTCAGCCGCATCAAGGGCGGCAAGGCCTTCATCACCCTGGAGGACGGCGACGTGCCGCTGCCGCCGGCGGTGATCGCCGACAGCGCCAGCGCGGTGGCCGTGTTGTCGGCCAACGCGCGCGTGCTGGTGTTCGGCATGGACGAGATGAAGGTGCTGACCAACGGCGGGCGCGGCGTGATCCTGATGGAGCTCGACGACAAGGAGACCCTGATCGCGGCCAAGCCGATCAGCCAGAAAGGCGTGATCGTCTCCGGCATCGGCCGTGGCGGCAAGGCGCAGGAGGAGCGGCTCTCGGCCTCCGCGCTGGCGGTACACTTCGGCAAGCGCGCCCGCAAGGGCAAGGCGCTGGCGACCAAAATCAAGCCCACCGCGCTGACGCCGATCATCTAGGACCGGCGCGCGCAAAAAAAGCCCGCCGGCTTCACGCCGGCGGGCTTTTTTTCATGCTGCCTGCAGCTTGGCTTAATGCTTGGCGGCGGCTTCCTTGACCTCGGCCGCCGACTTGGCCTTGACGGCGTCGGTCTTGTTGGCGGCGATGGCCTTGTCGGCGGTCGCGTCAACGGTCTCCTTGATCGCCTTGGCGTCGGCCTTCACGGCCTTCTTGCCGGCCTTTTCCTCCGCCTTGGCGACCGCCTTGTCGCCCTTGGCCTCCGCCTTGGCCTTGTCTTCAGGATCGGCCTTGGCTACTTTCTCGTTGGCCTTGGCCTTCTCCACCTCGACGTGGGCTGCCGCCTCGTCATGCGTCTTGTTGGCCTTGGCGATGGCCTTGTCGGCCTTCTTGTCGGCCTTGGCGTCGGCCTTCAATTCCTTCTGCTGCGCCTTGGCGACGTCCTTGCTGGCTTCATTTTCAGCCTTGACCGTGGCCGGCGTGTTCTGGGCATAGGCAACCGTGGCGAACAGACCGGCGATCAGGGTGGCGATAATTTTTTTCATGATGGTTCCTCTCAAAGTTCAACGGGATGCGTTGCTGGCATCCAGAATATGCCGATGAGCTGAAGCACTCTGTACGGTATCGTACCAAACAGGAATTACTTGGCCGCCCCCGGACGCGAGTACAGATCGATGATGGTGCCGATGGCGTCGGCGCACACCGCGCAAAACTGCTCGCTGCGGTCGAACATGATGCACTGCATCTGCGGACGGTAATAGCCGCTGGCCTCATAGTTCGCGCCCTCGAACGCGCCCACCGTGTGGAAGTTCGGGTCCTTCGAGAACAGCGCGTTAGTCGACGCCAGGTCCTTGCGGAACAAGGCGCTCATCTCGGCCTCCGGCCGGCTGGCGGCCCGCAGCGCGGCGCGCTCCTTCTGGTAGGCGCGCGACGCGGTTTCATACGCCTCCTTCTGCCACGGCGTCGGCAGCGGCGTGCCGTCCTTGACGAACTTCTTCCATTTCAGGTGCGCCGGATCGCGCAGCGCGGTCGCATTCGGCTCCCACGGCTCCTGGCGCGTGCCGTTGGACTGGTAGGCCACCGGCGAGGTGTAGTACTCGTCGGCCAGGCCGGCGAAGTGGTGGCCGAATTCGTGCACGAACAGGTAGTTGGCCCAGTCGTTGCCCGCCGCCGCGGTGCTGAACTGGCCGAAGATGCCGCCGCCGCCGTAGGTCTCGTTGTTCACCAAAATCTCGATGAACTCATACGGCGCGTACTGCGCCAGCTCGCGCAGCGCGCGGTTGTCGGTGGTGAGCACGTAGCGCTCGCTGCCGAAGATGTCGTAGCGCGTGCCCAATGGCGACGCGTGGTGCACGCCGGTCGATGGCCGCGACACGCCCGATTCCTCCGTCGGCAGCGCCAGCGCCCACACGTTGAAGTCCTTGGCGCGCTCCTTGAACGGCGAGGTGGCGAACAGGTGGTCGGCCAGCTTGCGCGCGCTCGCCTCGAACTTGGGCATGTCGGCCCTGGTGTAGCCGTCGCCCAGGATCAGCAGGTCGACCTTGTCCGGCGACGGGCCGTTGACGCGGATGGCGATCGGCTTGGGCGCGGCCGCCATCGACGCCGGCGGCACCTGCTTGCGCACCACGTCCATCGCGTCGGTGTCGACATCGGCGGTCCACACCACCGAGAAGGCGTTGCGGTCGTCGCGCTTCAGGATGCGCACGCGCACCGGATGGTCAGGCTTGGGGAAGCGCACCGATTCCTGGAAGCCGCGATTGGCGTGCGCCGCCTCGTCCGTGCTGCGCCATTCGGCGAACACGGTGGAGAAGCCGCGCGAGTACAGCAGGTCGCCGGTCTTGGCGTCCACCACTTCGACCATGTTGTTGCCGCGGTTGGTGTCGTCGATGGTGCGGCGCATGTCGCCCGGCCACGGCAGCGGCTCGATCACCACGCGCTCCATCGCGTAGCTTTCGTTGAGCGCGTTGCCGCTGTGGATGTAATCGAGACGGACGGTGGCCGGTTGCGCGGCCAGCGCGGGAACGGCGGCGATGGCGGCGACGGCGGCCAGCGCGTAAGAGACGAAGCGGTTCATGGAACTCCTGTGGTTCGGTGTACGGTGACCGCCATTGTAATCCCACTCAATTCGGGCCGGTGCCGACAGGCGCCAGTGAAATGAAAAAGGGCGCTGCCGGTGCAAACCGGGCAACGCCCTGCCTGGCTGGCCCGGGCTTACATCTGCCAGCGCACGGCAGCCGAGACCGAACGTCCGGTCTGCAGCGTACCGAAATTGGTCAACTGCGGGCTACCCGCATTGCCGAAGTGGTAGTACTGCTGCTGCATCTCGTTGGTCAGGTTGACGCCGCTGATATCGACCGACATCCGGTCGTTGATCTTGTACGAGATCTGCATGTCCACGCTCTTTTCCGGCTGGCGCCAGATGCCGATCGGATTGGCAAACAAGGCCGCCTCGTTCTTGGCCAGGAAGCCGGAGCGCCACACATAGGACAGGCGCGCGCTGACCGGGCCCTTCTCGTAAGCCAGCGTGGCGTTGTACGAGCTGTGCGACACGCCAAAGAACGGCGTCTCGAGCTGCGAGACGATGACGCCGGCATCGTTGGCGTCGGGGACGTTCTGCGACGAGGTCAGCCGCGTATAGCTGCCCTGGATGCCCAGGCCGTCCAGCAGGCTCGGCAGCCCTTTCGGGAAGTAGATCAAGCCGAGCTCGCCGCCCTTGATGTCGCCGTTGGAGGCGTTGACCGGCGAGTTGATCACATAGTCATAGCCGTTGGTATGGTCGCCGCCCGAGGTCGAGTTGCGGAACGGGTCGTTGGCCGGATCGACGTGCACCTTGTGGCGCAAGCTCACCACCAGGCCGTCGATCTTGCGCTTGAACAGCGTGCCGTACAGCGCGCTGTCCTTCTGGAAGTACCACTCGCCCGTCAAATCGAGGTTCTTGGAGTGCGTCGGTTTCAGGTCGGGATTGCCGCCGCTGCCCGAGCCATACCCCACCTTCGACACGTCGTCGCCCAGTTGCAGCACAGGATTCAGGTCGCCGAACGTCGGGCGGCGCAGGGTTTCGCCGTAGTTCAGGCGCACCACCACGTCCCTGGCCGGATCGTAAATCAGCGTCATGCTGGGCAGGACCTTGCTGGTCGACTTGCTGGCGCCGGACGGCGTGACCGCCTTGGTGGTGGCGTCGACCTTGTAGAAGGTCATGTCGGTATCGACCTTCACGTAGCGCGCGCCGAAATTGCCGCGCAGGCGATGGCCGAACAGCTCGTTCTGGGTATTCCCCATCACGAACAGGTTCTTGGTCTTTTCATCGACCTCGAACGTCTTCTGCAGGCTCAGCTTGTCGGAGGTCAGGAAGTTCGCATCGGCCGCGTTATACATCTTGCGCCAGTCGTCGAGATGGTCGCGGATGTAGTAGGCATTGGGCTCCACCCATGAGCGCGGAACGTCCGAGATGGACGTGCCGAAGTTCGCGTTGGTGGACGCATACGCCGGCCCCAGCGAGGCCAGGTTGCGGCCCAGGAAGGCCGATTGGTTGCGGTTGGCCTCCGACGCCTTGCGGTCGTCGAAGCGCGCGCCGAACTGGATCGACTGCAGCGCCCCCCAGTCGGCATCGTAGACGCCCCCCAGGCTGGCGGTCGCGGCGCTGCCCTTGTTGCGGTTGGCGGTATCGTAGAACTGCGCGACATTCCACTTGGCCGGGTCGGTCAGGTCGGCGTTGTTATTGAAGCGGAACGCCGTGTTGCCGCCGCCGCCATTGAAGTCGACCGAGATGGACGGCGCCACGCGATCGATGCGGGTGGCGGTGAATTCCGAGTGGAAGGTGCTGGTCTGGTACGACAGGTCGCCTTCCAGCTTCAGCTTGTCGCTGATGTCCCACTTGCCGTTCAGCGCATAAACGTAGGAATCGGTGGCCGACGTGGTGTAGTCGCCGCTGTTGAAGCCATACACGCTGCCGACGTTGCGGCTCTTGATGATGTTCGTTCCCGGGAAGGTCGTGATCGACCCCGCCGGGTTGCTGCCAAGGTCACCCCACCAGTCGACAAAGCTGAACAGCAGCTGGTTGAAGGCCTTGTCGCGATAACCGTTGTACATCGATTCGAAGGTGTAGACCGCATCGCTGTTCGGTTTCCACTGCAAGGCGATGTTGGCGGCCGGCCGCTCGCGCTCGCCCTTGAGGTCGCTCTGGAACACGGCGTCGCGCGCCAGGTAGTAGGGATAGGCCTTGCCGTTGAAATCCAGCGTCGAACCGGCCGCGGTCGGCAAGCCGGCGTGGGTGCCCGGCGTCCAGATACTGGTGTCCGTGATGCGCTGCAAGGGCGTGTAACCGGCGGGAACCTCGGCGGCGTTGGGGCTGGTGAACGGCACCATGGCGCCCGGCGTCACGCTTTCGTTGCGGTATTTGGTCTTGGCTTCCGACAGGTTGACCAGGGCGCCAACTTCGCCGATGCCGGTCTGCCAGCGGTTGCTGAACATGGCGCTGAGCTGCGGGTTGGCCTTGTCCGCCGGCTGCAGATAGGTTTCACGCGCCGCCAGCGAAATCTTCTGGCCCTTGAAATCGAACGGCCGCAGCGACTTCACGTCGACCTGGCCGGCAATGCCGGTTTCCAGCTGGCTGGCGTCGCGCGTCTTGTAGACGTCGATCTGGCGCACCAGGGTCGAGGGAATGTCCTGCAGCGCGACCTGCGTGCCGGACGCGGTGAAGATGGTGCGGCCGTTCCAGGTGGTCTGGACGTCGGGCAGGCCGCGGATGGACAAGGTGCCGACCTCGCCGCCGGCGCGGTCGGTGACCTGGATGCCCGTCACGCGCTGCAGCGCTTCGACGACATTGTTGTCGGGCAGCTTGCCGATGTCCTCGGCAACGATCGATTCCACCACCTGGTCATTGGTGCGCTTGATCGCCAGGCTCTTGATCAGCGATGCCTTGACGCCGGTGACCACCACGGTCGCGGCCTCGGCCGGTTCGGTCCTTGCGGCGGCCTCCTGCGCCCACACCGAGGCGCTGCTGAGCAGGCCGGCGCCCATCAGCGCGGTCACGGTCAGCTTCAAGGCCAATGGACGTGCAGATACTTGCGTTTTCATACGTCTCCTGTATTTCTAGTTATGGATAAATGTGCTCCTCCTAAATCATCTTAGAGATGCGGCAATAATCAGGCCAATCAATTTTTCCGGGTTCTTAATACCCGTTTCAATATCAAGGGTCGTGGAGAGAGCAAAACCCGCAGCGGGTTTCGCTGAAGCGCCGGTCAAGGCGCGGGGCTTTTCTGCGCCAGCGACTGGCCGATGTCGAGCGGCCGGATGTCGAGCCGCATGTTGAGGATCGAATAGCTCTGCGGCGCCGCCGACGCATAGCCCACGCTGTCGCGCGTCTTGGAAAAGGTGAACTGGAAGCCCAGCTCCGGCAGCGCCGTATCGCGGCCGCTGGTGGCGATGCCGACCGCCTCGCTGCGGCGGTTGTTCATCAGGTTCTCCATCAGCTCGACCACCGCGTTCCTGCCCAGGATGTCGGCCGAGAACACCGGCTCGCGCAGCATCGCCGCATGCGCCTTGAGCTTGCCGCCGGCCTTGGCCGGCGACGGCGTGAACGTGTGCGTGCCCAGGTCGTACCGGTCGCCCCGGTCCAGATAACTGATGATCGCGTTGGAGACATTGAAGCCGGCGCTGGCCGGATCGGTGGTGGCGCGGCTCAGGTCGATCAGCAGCGCGCCCTTGTGGCCGACGATCTCCACCCGGCGCCGGCTGTCGACCACCATCGCCGTGTTCTCGTCGATGCCCAGGCCGAACTTGTAGCCCTTCTTCAGCATGGCCGGGATCATGCGCGCGAAGCGCCCGCGCACCAGCAGGTGCTGGTCGACGAACACGTCGTCGCCGATGAAGCCCAGGCCCGGCGCGATCTCCCTGCCCTCGGTGACGCCGCCGCGCAGCGTGGCGAACACCGTGTTCGGCGCGGAGAACATGGTGCTGCTCATGATGGCCGCGCCGGCGCTGTTGCCGGCCACCACGCCGCCGCCGCGGTACAACGCCCACACCGCGTCCAGCACCGCGCTGCGGCTGCCGTCCTCGCGCACCAGCGCCTGCGTGATGCGGGCCTGGTCGCCGCCGGCAAAGAACA
>NZ_WWCX01000154.1:0-8449 GCF_009857655.1 Duganella vulcania | reverse complement strand
TGCCGAGGCGTCGGCCGCGCTGGCGGCCGGTGCGGCGGCTGGCGCTGCCGGTTGATTGAAGGCTGCCACCAGGGCCAGCATGTCGGCCACCGGATCGGCCCCGGCGGCGGCTTGCGCATCGCTGGCCGCGCTGTCGGCGGATTCGTCGGCGCTGGCGTTGCCATCCTTGCTGGCGTTCCTGGCGGGGGCGGGCGCGGCGGGCGCCGGCTGGCTGTCATTCTTGGCAACGGATTGATTGCTGTCGGCAGCGTCGGCCTGCTGATTCTGCGATTGGGCGGGCTTGGCCTGCTCGGCCGGCTTGGGCGCGGACGAGCGCGAAGCGGCGGGGCGCTCGGGCGCCTTGGCGACGATGGCCGGGCCGCTGTTGGCGTTGCCGGCCTGGCGCTGGTCCATCTCGCGCGACAGGGCGCGCTGGAAGGCGTTGTCGCCGCCGCCGGCGTTCAGATTCAGGTTGACCTTGGGCGCCGCCACTGCGTTGGCGTTCAGAGTGGGAATTTGGAGATTCGGGGTTTGCATGATCGCGCCGTGTCGGTTGGTTGCGTCTGAATGTCAGCGTTTGTAATACGCCTGCCGTGCTGCATGTTCGTCCATCTGCTTCTGGTCGCGCTTGTTTTCCAGCCTGAGCGCCTCGGCGTCCGCCCGGTCGTTCAGGGTGGAGTAGGACATGCGCTTGCGTTCGCTGGCCTGCCAGGCCGCCTTTTCCTGCTCGCTGCGGTACTCGGCGTGCTTGATCATGTCCTGCTGGCCCTTGACCGCCACGTCCAGCTTTTCCATGAAGGCCTGGAAATTGCGGTAAGCCATGGGCGTGATGCCGGCCTGCTGCGCCGCCTCGAAGCGTTTCGCATACTCGTCGCGATAGCCGACCAGCATCTGGTGCTTCTGCCTGGCCTCGTCCACGGCCTTGAGCGAAGCGCCCAGGCGCTTGGCGGCGTCGTCGGTTTCCCGGCGCGCCAGGTCCATCAGTGTTTCAAGTTGCGCTTTGGAAGCCATGATGCGTCAATTATAGGTGGCTGTTATCCGCGTCAATCAGTCGAATAGAGAGGTAAGTTGGGCCAAGCTCTCGCCCATGGTCACCCGTTCGGTGATTTGCTGCTGGAGGAAATTCTCTATCCGGTCATGCAACTGGATGGCCTGGTCGAGCACCGGATCGCTGCCCGGCGCGTAGGCGCCCACGCTGATCAGGTCGCGGCTGCGCTCGTAGCGCGAGAACAGCTGCTTCAGGTGGCGCGAGCGGGTCTGGTGCTCGGGCGAGGTGATCGAGTGCATGGCCCGGCTGATCGACTGTTCTATGTCGATGGCGGGGTAGTGGCCGGCCTCGGCCAGGCGGCGGTTGAGCACGATGTGGCCGTCGAGGATGGCGCGCGCCGAGTCGGCGATCGGATCCTGCTGGTCGTCGCCCTCGGTCAGTACGGTGTAGAAGGCGGTGATCGAGCCGCCGCCCATCTCGCCGTTGCCGGCGCGTTCCACCAGGATCGGCAGCTTGGCGAACACCGACGGCGGATAGCCCTTGGTGGCCGGCGGTTCGCCGATGGCCAGCGCGATCTCGCGTTGCGCCATCGCGTAGCGGGTCAGCGAATCCATGATCAGCAGCACGTTCAGGCCCTGGTCGCGGAAGTGCTCGGCGATCGCGGTGGCGTAGGCCGCGCCCTGCAGGCGCATCAGCGGCGGCGTGTCGGCCGGGGCCGCCACGACCACGGAGCGGGCCAGGCCTTCCTCGCCCAGGATCTGCTCGATGAATTCCTTGACCTCGCGGCCCCGTTCGCCGATCAGGCCGACCACGATGATGTCGGCCTCGGTGTAGCGCGCCATCATGCCCAGCAACACGGACTTGCCGACGCCGGAGCCGGCGAACAGACCCATGCGCTGGCCACGGCCGACGGTCAGCATGGCGTTGATCGAGCGCACGCCCACGTCCAGCGTCTCGGTGATCGGCGCGCGGCCCAGCGGGTTGGCGGGGCGGGTGTTGATGGGGGCGCTGTCGCTGGCGTGCAGCGGGCCCAGGTTGTCGAGCGGGCGGCCGGCGCCGTCCAGCACGCGGCCCAGCAGTTCGGGGCCGACCGGCAGGTGGCGCGCGCGGTCGCTGGGGCGGCGGCGCGGATGGTTGACGGTGCCGGGCCGGGGAATGGCCGGCTCGACCGGGAACACGCGGGTGCCCGGCACCACGCCCTCGACGTCGCTTTGCGGCATCAGGAACAGTTTTTCGCCCTCGAAGCCGACCACTTCGGCCTCGATCTTGCCGCCGGACGGCAGCGGCACGGTGCAGGCCGCGCCGACTGCCAGGCGCAGGCCGACCGCCTCCATCACCAGCCCGGCCACGCGCGTGACGCGGCCCGACACCTGCATCGGCTCGACGAAGCCGACCAGCGCGCCGCAGTCGTGCAGATAGGATTTCCAGCGGCCGGCGTGCGGGCTGGCGGGGGGGGCGATGGGAGCGTCGGCGTCCATGTCAGGCCAGCCAGTCCACTTCCTTGCCGAGCGCGTGGCTCAGGCGCTGCCAGCGCGCGGCGGCGGTGGCGTCGATCTGGTTGCTGGCGGTATCGACCTTGCAGCCGCCACGGCCGACCTGCGGATCCTCGACCACGCGCCAGCCGCCCTTGTCCAGTTCCTCGCCGATGCCGGCGCGCACCACGGCGGCGTCGTCGGGATGCAGCACCAGCAGCGCCGGCTGTTGCAGCACCGGCAGGTATTCGATGGCCTCGCGCACGATGGGCAGGATCAGCTCGGGCTTGACCTGGAAGGCGTTCTTCAGCATGCCCTTGGCCAGCTGCAGCGCCAGCTCCAGCACGTCGTTGGCGATCAGCTGGTCGGCGTCGTGCAGCGCGTTGCTGAAGTTGGCGGCGATGGCGCGCACGTGTTCCAGCTCCTGGTCCGTGACCAGCTTGCCGGCGGCGAGGGCGTCGGCATGGCCGGCCGCGTGGCCTTCGTCGTAGCCGTCCTTGCGCGCTTCCTCGCGGATCGCTTCGAGCTCTTCCACGGTGGGGTATTCCATCGGCGGCGGCAGCGGCGGGCCCATTTCCAGCGCCTCCTGCTGCTCCATCAACGCTTCCTGCACGCGCTGCTCGGCGTCCAGGCGCGCCTGTTCGGCGTCGCGCTCGCGCTGCTCGGCCTCGCGCAGCGCCATCACGCTGGGGCGCTCGTCGCCAAACGAGGTCATCTCCCAGCGCTGGAACGCCGACTGCTGTTCTTTAGGTAACAGAGACATTAGACGAACGAATCCTCACCTTTACCGCCAAGCACGATCTGGCCTTCGTCGGCCAGGCGGCGGACGATCTGCAGAATCTGCTTCTGCTGGGTTTCCACTTCGGACAGGCGCACGGGACCCTTCGATTCCAGGTCTTCGCGCATCATTTCCGACGCACGGGCCGACATGTTCTTGAAGATCTTGTCGCGCAGTTCCTGCGACGCGCCCTTCAAGGCGATGATCAGCATTTCGGACTGCACCTCGCGCAACAGCAGCTGGATGCCGCGGTCGTCGATATCGATCAGGTTGTCGAACACGAACATCTCGTCCATGATCTTCTGCGCCATGTCGTTGTCGTAGTTCTTGATGTTGTCCATGACCGAGCCTTCCTGCTCGCCGGACATGAAGTTGAGGATCTCTGCCGCCGCGCGCACGCCGCCCAGCGACGATTTCTTGATGTTCTCGTTGCCCGACAACAGCTTGGTCAGCACGTCGTTGAGCTCGCGCAGCGCGGCCGGCTGCACGCCGTCCAGCGTGGCGATGCGCAGCACCACGTCGTTGCGCAGGCGGTCGGTGAAGTGGCCAAGGATCTCGCACGCCTGGTCGCGCTCCAGGTGGACCAGGATGGTGGCGATGATCTGCGGGTGCTCGTTGCGGATCAGCTCGGCGACGGATTGCGAATCCATCCACTTCAGCGACTCGATGCCGGACGCGTCCTTGCCGCCCAGGATGCGCGACAGCAGCACCGAGGCCTTGTCGTCGCCCAGCGCCTTGGTCAGCACCTGGCGGATGTACTCGTCCGAGTCCAGGCCCACGGTGGAGGCGGCCGCGACCATGTCGCGGAAGTTGTCCAGCGTGCCCACCACTTCCTCGTGCGGCACGTTCTTCATGGTCGCCATGGCGGCGCCCAGCTTGAGCACCTCGCGCGGGCCGAGGAACTTCATCACCTCGGCGGCCTCGCTCTCGCCCATCGCCAGCATCAGGATGGCGGCCTTTTGCAGTCCGGTATTCTCAGTCATTTGCGCCTATCCATTCTTTGATCACGTTGGCAACGATGCGCGGATCCTCGGTTGCCAGTTTCTTGGCCATGGCCAGGTTTTCGCGATAGCCGCGCGCGGTGTTTTCTTCCATCTTGCGCAGCTCTTCCTCGGCGATGAGGGCCTCGTCCGGGCCTTCCTCGATGATTTCCTCCGGCTCTTCCGGTTCCGGCTCCGGCGCGTTGATCTCGTCGATCTTCTTGAACACCGGCCGCATCATCGGCTTGACGATGCGCATCACGATGTACAGCAGGATCAGCGCGGTGATCAGGAACTTCGCCAGGTCCTTGGCCATCGGCAGGTTGGCCGGATCGCGCCACCACTCCGGCGGCGGCTCGAACGGCTTGTCGACGCCGTCGAACGGCGAATTGGCCACGCTGACGGCGTCGCCGCGGTCCTGGTTGTAGCCCATGGCCTGCTTGACCAGGTCGTTGATCTTGACCATCTCTTCTGGAGTATAGGCCTTGATGGTGACTTTGCCATCCTTGCCGATGATGCGCTTGTAGTTGACCACCACCGCCACCGTCAGGCGGCGCAGGCCGCCCATGCCGCGCTGCTCGTAGCGCACGGTCTTGTCGACTTCGTAGTTGGTGGTCGATTCCTTGTGGGTCGGGCCGGTCGCCGTGGTGTTGGAGGCCGCGCCCGGCGGCGTGCCCGGGGCCGGCGCGGTGCCGGTCGGCGAGCCGGCGGTCTGGGTCAGCGGCGCGGTGGCCGTGCCCGGCGGCTGGTTCGACAGCGCGCCCGGGATGCCGCCCGGATTGGTGCTGCCGGTGTTGCCGTTGGTCTCGCTGCTTTGCTGGCTGCGGATGGCCGAGGCGGCCGGCGGCGAGTTCGGCTTGTAGGTCTCGGCGGCCTGCTCGATCTGCGCGAAGTCGACGTCGGCGGTGGCCTCGGCGCGCACATTGCCTTCGCCGACGATGGGGATGATGATCGATTCAACCTGCTTGATGACCTGCAGCTGCATGTCCTTGACATACTTGAGCTGGGTCTCGTCCATGTTCTTGGCGTTCAGGCCGGCGTTGCCGTTCTTGTTCTGGTCGGAGATCAGGTTGCCGGCCTGGTCGATGACGCTGACGTTGGCCGGCAGCAGTTCCGGCACGCTGGAGGCGACCAGGTGGACGATGGCGGCGGTCTGGGACGGGTCGAGCTGGCGGTTCGGGTGCAAGGTGACGATGACCGAGGCGGTCGGCTTCTGCTGGTCGCGCACGAACACGGACGGCTTGGGCAGCGCCAGGTGGACGCGGGCGTTTTCGATCGCGGCCAGCGACTGGATCGAGCGCGCCAGTTCGCCCTCCAGCGCGCGCTGGTAGTTGACCTGTTCGAGGAACTGGGACACGCCCAGCTTCTGGTTCTCCATCAGCTCGAAGCCGACGTTGCCGCCCTTGGGCAGGCCCTGGGCCGCCAGTTTCAGGCGGATATCGTGGACCTGGTCGGTCGGCACCAGGATGGCGGTGCCGTTTTCGGAAAACTTGTGCTTGACGTTAAGCTTGTCCAGTTCGGCCGTGATGGCGCCGCCGTCGCGGTCGGTGAAGTTGGAGAACAGCACGCCGTACTCGGGCGGCTTGTTCCACAGCCACAGGCCAAGCAGGATGGCCACGATGGCCGCCGCGCCGGCCGCGCGCAGGAAATTGCGGCCCATCGGGGTCTGGATAAAGGGCAGCTTCTCGGCACCGTCATCGGCGGCGTCGGCTGCTGTGTCGTTGTCGATAGGTTCGGCTACGGCCATGATGATAGGTTTCCGGTGCGTGGTTCTAGAGAGAATGAGCCATTATTGCGTGACTGCGGGCAAATCAATCGGCCAAACAGAGCGCCGTTTACGGTCCTGCTCGGCCAAGGGGACTGGTCATGGCCTTGGTATTCTGTCAGCACTGATAGAGCCGTGCCGTATTGTAACGCCGCGCCCGGCCATGTCGCGGAAATTTGTTCCACGACAGCAACAAGATGGAGTGTGAGATGAAAACAGGTGGAATTGACGGCAGCCAGATCCAGGCCATGATTGCCCAGTTGAAGGCGCACGCCACGCGTCCGGGGCTGACGCCGCCGGTGATCAAGACCGAGCCGGCGCCGGCCGCCAAGGTGGAGTTTTCCGACGCCTTGAAGAACGCGCTGGACGGCGTCAACGCCAGCCAGGTGCAGGCCGACGACATGGGCAAGAAATTCGCGATGGGCGACGACAGCGTCAGCCTGTCGGACATGATGGTATCGATGCAGAAAGCCAGCATCAACTTCCAGGCCACCATCCAGGTGCGCAATAAGCTAGTGTCGGCTTACCACGACATCATGAACATGCAAGTTTAAATCAGGCCAGCGATGCGGGCGTTGCGTTCGCGTTCCAGCTTGGTGATGTAGCGCTGCACGTACGACAGCATGCCGCGCGAGATGCCGACGAACTCGCATCCCAGCCGGCGGTTGGTCTTGTTGTTGAGCAGGGTCAGGTCCAGCGAGTTGCGGATCTGCAGCGAGGTCGCCACCTGGCCGATCTCCGGCAGGTCGATGCGGCAGTCCGCATAGTTGCGGCCGATGGCGTCGCCCAGCATCATCCTGTTGTCCAGGATGGCGATGCCGCCGCAGCTGATGTCGGCCAGCGGGAAGGTGGTGTTGCCGCCCAGCTCGTCCGGCAGCGGGATCAGCACCCGCACCGGATTGGTCACCGGCGTCGAGATGCGGTAGTACTCGCGCCGCTGCAGCCGGATCAGCGTCGGCGGCACGGCGATCTTGAACGCCGGGTTGCCCTGCCAGGTGGCCGCCTCGATGCGGTCGGCCGCGAACAGGATGCGTACCTTGTCCAGCGTGGTCTCGAACGACAGCCGGCGCGACGCCAGGATGCGCTTGTTCTGCTCGCGGTCGATCGAGCAGTCCAGGTAGACGGTGTTGTGCGGCTCGTCCACTTCCAGGATGGAGGTCACGCAGACGTCGGCCTCGCCCTGGATCAACATGCGGATCAACTGGTTTTTTTCGCCGATACCGCGCAGCAGGGAGGTGATCTCCTTCCGTGATTCGACTTCAAAATCGTGCCAGTTTTCCAATTCCGCATCCTGAAAGTGTGGGTACATCGTTCGCGTCAAATTTCTGTAAGAGGGATGCTGTCGGGCGCCGCCGGGAGCGGCAGTCCGGACTTTTGCGCTGATTCAATATGATATAGCCACGCTAATAGTTCCGCAATCGTCCGGTACAGCGTGGGGGGAATCTGTTGATCGAGGTCAACATCCATCAACAAAGAGACAAGTTCCTTGGACTCGTGGATGAACACGCCGGCCTCGAGCGCCACGCTGATGATCTGCTCGGCCACCAGCCCGCGGCCCTTGGCCACCACCTTGGGCGCCGGCGCGCCGGTCTCGTAGGTCAGGGCCACCGCCTGTTGCAGCGGACGGCGCGGCAGGTCGTCGGTCATGGCGATTCCCGCGCGATGGTGAGCGAGGACAGCGGCGCGCCGGCCGCCTCCATCGCCTGCTCCAGCTGGCTGGCGTAGGCGCGCAAGGTGTCGGCGGTGTCGCCGTCGTCGGCTTGCACCTGGATATGCACCTGGCCGCCGATCAGCGTGACGGCGGCCGACACCGCGCCCAGCATCGGGAAGCGGAAGCGCACGCCGCTGCGCCAGATCTGCTCGGGCTCGCCGTCGGCGCCGCCCTGGCCGTCGTCCTGGCGGCCGTTGCGCTGCTCGCGGCGGATTTCCCACTGCATCGGCTGGCCGGGCCAGGCTTCGCCGTTCCATTGCACCCGGCCCTGCTCGTGCGTGTGCAGTTGCTGGTTGATCAGCTGCGCCGCGCTCAGGTCGGGACCGTTGGTGGCGGCGCGCGCGGCGTTCTCGCCGCCCTGCAGCATGCGCTGCATCTGCGGCTCGCGCATCAACTCGGGCAGGGTGCGCTCGCCCTTGGCCCATTCGGTGACATGCGATTCATAGAACAGACCGCTTTGCGAGATGGTGTCCTGCAGCTTTTGCGCCAGCTGTTCGGTGGCCGGCGCGGCGTTGCCAAACAGCGCGCTCTTGCCGATCAGCGCCAGTTGCGCGGCGCCGCCGCTTTGCGCCGCGCTGAGCACGGTGGTCAGCAGGCGGGCCGTGTTGCTCAGCGTGGCTTGCGGCGTGTTGGGGTCGAGGTCGGGCAGTTCGTTGGCCGGCGTCAGCGGCGCCTTGCCCAGCAGCGTGGCGGCCAGGCTTTGCGGCTTGACGGTTTCGGCCGGGACCGCGCCGCCGCTGGCTGCCGTGGCCGCGCCGGCCTGGGCCGCGGCATTG